>SXJQ01000024.1 GCA_005779345.1 Actinomycetota bacterium | reverse complement strand
GCGCTGTTTCACCGCTTCGTAGAGATCATCCGGGAGGTAGATCTGGATTCGAGGCATACGCCTAATGTACGCCTAGATCCTGCCGCGACCAAGGCCGGCGCGAGCATCGGGTGGCGCAGATCCGAGTGGCCGGGTCTGCGGTCGTGGCGCGACTACAGGTGCCGAGCCGGTCGTGGTCGTCGTGGTCGACCTTGTGGAGCGGCTCTTGAACTTCGGGCCGTAGCCGCTACATGAACTTGCGCCTCTTGAAAATGCGCACATCTTCTGTCGTCAGAGCGAACCATTCACCGTTCAGCCGGCGATCAGAAAAACGGCTGTGCCAATACGCCTCTATACCGACGCCGTCATCTGTCCGAATGCGATGGATTAGCTCAACCGACTCCGGTAGTTGAATCGCGAGCTCGTACTCGCGACGGCCAGTGGAGTTGGAGCGTCCGATCTTGTAGTGCCTGCCAGATTTCATCAAGTAGACGTACTCGCTGGCTGCCTGTTCAGAAGCACGATTCTTGAGTTGATCGGGCGCATCCGCGGGGTACTTGGCGAGTTTGGCGAGACACGCTTCATGAGCAATGGCGTACTCGCGGCGGTCCTTGGTGTAATCAGCGAGTTGTCTGACCATCCGTTGCCATGGACGAAACCGTCGCTGAATGGAATCAGGTGAAGGGAATGTGGCGTCCTGGTTGCGACGCAGCTTTAGATCCGACAAGGTCGGGAAACGCCCGAGTTCCACAGTGAGTCTGGCGAGGCTGTCAAGGAGGAGCTCTTCGGAGTGCGCTTGTCGACGCTCGTTGGGTTCTAGACCGGCCTCGTGAACCGCGTCACTCCAGCGCGCCCAGTAGGTCCCGACTCTCCAGCGGTATCCCGTTTGGACCTCAAACTTGCGGACGCCAGGAGCGACTCCGTCAGCTTCTGATGCAAGCCGCCGGATCTCGTGGAGGATCTCCTCTCGGTGCATACTCTTCAACGCCCCAAATTCTTACTCCACCAACCAACCCGTGCACTCCGCTGTCAAGGGCCAGCGGGTTCTGCCGGTGGACGCGCGATGGAATCCTCCGGCCGCTCCGGGCCGACACGTGCTCACGCCCGTTGACCTGCGGTTTCCATGGTCGGGGTGCCGGGATTTGAACCCGGGACCTCAGCGTCCCGAACGCTGCGCGCTAACCAAGCTGCGCTACACCCCGTGATGCGAGAGCGGATAGTAGCGGCCGACCCCCGGGACACTCCCAGTCGAATCCGGTGCGCGTCCGTGGACGCGCTTTACTCGACCGGGGCCGCGGCGATGGCGGCGAGCATCTGCTCGGCGAGTTCGGGGCGGCAGATCAACAGGTCGGGCAGGTACGGGTTCTCGTTGTTGTAGACGAGCGGGCTGCCGTCGAGCCGGGAGCAGTGCAGGCCGGCGGCACGGGCGACCCCGACCGGCGCGCACGAGTCCCACTCGTACTGGCCGCCGCCGTGCGCGTACACGTCGCTGTCGCCGAGCAGCACCGACATCGCCTTGGCGCCGGCGCTGCCCATCGGCACGAGGTCCATCCCGAGTTCCTCGGCGAGCCAGGTCGCGAGCGCCGGCGGGCGGGTGCGCGACACGACGAGCCGCACCGGCCCCGCGACCGCCGGTGCGATCGCCGCGGGCGGATCGGTCGTGAGTACTCGTCCCGCGCCCGGCAGCGCGACTGCAGCCGCGACCGGCGCGCCCGCGGTCACGAGCGCGACGTGCACGGCCCAGTCGGCGCGCGACTCGGAGTACTCGCGGGTGCCGTCGACCGGGTCGACGATCCAGACGCGTTCGGCGCCGAGACGCACGAGGTCGTCCTTGCTCTCCTCCGACAGCACGGCGTCGTCGGGCCGGTGCTCGGCGAGCAGCGCGAGGATCAGGTCGTTGCTGCGCAGATCACCGCGAGTCTTGAGTTCGGACTCGGGCAGGCCTTCGGCGACGGCCTCGGCGCGAACCGCGAGCAGCAGTTCGCCCGCGCGCTCGGCGACGAACGCCGCGAGTTCGTGGTCGTTCACGCGTCGTCGGCGGCGCTGACCGCGACCGTCGCGACGGCCGCGGGGGCGAGCACGCGCTTCGCAGCCCGGCGCAGCACACCGGCGTCGATCGGCTTCACGAGCTCGGCGTCGGCGGCAGCGCGCCTGGCGAGGAAGCGATCGGCGTCGCGGTCGAGCAGGAGGATGATGCGGGCCGGAACCTCGAGGCGCCCCTCGCCCTCGTCGAGCCGGAGTTCGATCGCGCACGCGATCCCGCCCATGTTGCCGATCTGGAGGTCGAGGATCACGAGGTCGGGGTTGTGCGCCTTGAACGCCGGGAGCACGTCTTGGCCGCGGGCGACCTCGACGACGTCGACATCGGCCGCGACGAACGCGGCGCGCACCTGATTGCGGACCCATTCGGCATCGGCGGCGACGAGGATCGTGGTCATCGAATCGGGGAGGCTACCCGGGTGCCGGCGTCAGGCCGAAGCCGTGTCGGGCGGGAGCGGTCGCGCGCCGAAGAGGTGGTCGGCGATCGTCGCGAGCCCGTCGAGGTCGTGCACGTCGTGCGCGAGCAGCGGCACGAGGACGACGTCGGCGTGCGCGAGTCGCTCACGCAAGCGGGTCAACTCGGCACGCTCGTGGCGGGCGACCGTCTCGAGCCCGGCGAGCGCCCGATACCGCTCGGCGCGCGCGGGGTCGTCGGCCGCGAGACGCTCCGCCTCGGCGTGGAGCACCGTGAGGGGGGTGTCGGTGAAGCTCGGGTGCACACGATTGACGATCAGCGCCGAGACCGACAGCGAATGGTCGGTGAGCCGGTGCGCGAAGAACTCTGCCTCGTCGAGCGCGTCGCGGCGCGGGGTCGTGACGAGCACGAACGCCGTCTCGTCGTCGGCGATCAACTCCTGCACCTTCGCTGCCCGCTCGCGGAATCCGGCCTCCATGCCCTCGAACGCACGGAAGAACGCCACGACGTCGTCGATCACGTCGCGGCCTACGACGCGCGCGACCGTGCGCAGGAATGTCTGCACCGCGATGCTCGCGACCTTCAGGTACGCGCGCGTCGGCATCATCAGCAGCCGGAACACACGGTTGTCGAGGAGTCGCAGAAGGCGGGCGGGCGCGTCGACGAAGTCGAGCGCGTGGCGCGTCGGCGGCGTGTCGACCACGATGAGGTCGTAGCCGCCTTCGGCGTGGAGTTCGTGGAGCTTCTCCATCGCCATGTATTCCTGCGTGCCGCCGAGTGCTCCCGACACGTTGCGGTAGAAGCGGTTGTCGAGGATGCGCCGCGACTGGTCCTCGTCGCCGGCGTAACGGGTCACGAGACGATCGAACGTGCTCTTCGTGTCGAGCATCAAGGCCGACAGCCGACCGGTGCTCGTGCCCGCGGGGTCCCAGATCGCCGGTGCGATCTCGGCCGGCGTGTCGGACAGCGATTCGATGCCGAGTGCGTTCGCCAGACGCTTCGCGGGGTCGATCGTCACCACGCACGCGTTGCGGCCACGGCGCGCCGCCTCGAGCGCGATCGCCGCTGCCGCGGTCGTCTTGCCGACCCCGCCGGTGCCGCAACACACGACGACGCTGCGCCGCGTCGCGAGCTCGGCGAAGTGGTCGGCGGTGGTCACGCGGGGCCCTTCAGGTGCGCGACCCCGTCGACGAACGCGTCGGCGAGCACGTCGAGTTCGGCTCGCGCGATCGAAGCGGTCGCGAGGAACGGCAGATGGATCTGGGGGAGCGGGAGTCGGTCGGCGAGGCGATCGATCTCGCCCCGCTGCATCACGTGGCGTTCGCGCGCGAACGCGAGCGCCGCGCTGATGGCCGCCGCCTCGGGGTCGTCGACGGTCGCGTCGGCGGGCGGATCCGACACGCAGGCGTTGACGACGACCGGGCCGAGCTGCAGCCCGACGCGATCCTCGAGCGCGAACGCGGTGTCGACCAGCTCGTTGACCGGCGTCTCCTCGGGCAGGGTGACGAGCATCACCTGGCAGCGCGAGCCGTCGCGCAACATCTCGACCACGTCGTTGGCCTGTTTGCGTACCGGTCCGACGCGGATCGCGTCGAGGAGCCCCGCCGGCGACATCAAGAACGTGACGGCATGCCCCGCTGCGGGCGCGTCGACGAGGATGAGGTCGGCCACGCGCTGCTGTTCGAGTTGCTTGATCTTGCCGAGCACGAGGATGTCCTTCATCCCCGGGACGGCCGTCGCGACGACGTCGAGCGCGCCGGAGGCAGCGAGGCGGCGACTGATGCGCCGCATCCCGTGATCCTCGAGGTACTCGATCAGAGCTTCGTCGGGGGTGAGCGTGCGGGCACGGATTCCGGGCGCGAGTTCGATCTCGTCGTAGGTGAGCGGCGCGAGGCCGAACGCCGCGGTCAGACCGGACTTGCCCTCGACTTCTACGATGAGCACGCTGCGACCCGCCCGGGCCGCAGCGACCGCGAAGGCGGCCGTGACGGTGGTCTTGCCGACCCCGCCCTTGCCCGCCACGATCACGACCCGCGACGTGGAGCAGAAGTCGGCGAGCTCCATCGGCCCGAACGCTAGTAGAGCCCTGATGCGAACGATCCTCCGAGGATTCACCCGAGCCGCGGCCGTCGCGATGGTCGTCGGCGGTGCGTTCGCGCTCGCGGCGCCAACGTCCGACGCGGTCGAGATCGTCGACCTGCCGGGGATCGACGTCGTCCAGATCGAGGGGCTCATCGATCCGCCCAACGCGTCGCTGCTGCTCGAAGCGATCGACGACGCCGAGGCGCGGGATTCCACGCTGCTCGTGATCCAACTCGACAGCGGCGGCGCGCTCGACGTCGACGTGGATGCCCTCGCGCGCCGAGTCGCCGAGGCCGACGTGCCGATCGTCGCCTGGATCGGTCCCGCAGGCTCGGGTGCGCGCGGCGCGGCGGCCTACATCGCGACGCACGCCCATCTGCTGTCGATGGCCACGAACGCGAAGATCGGGCCGAGCGACCGTTACCCGCTCGATCACACCGGCGACCGGCTGAGCGTCGCCGACCGCCCGACGGAGCGCCTCGGCGCCGACGACGCGAAAGCGGCAGGCATCGCCGATCGCGTCGACGCCTCGTTGCGCAACCTGCTCACCGACCTCGACGGCGGGACGATCGAGACGCCCGCCGGACCTGTCGAGTTGGCCACGGTCGTCGTCACCGAGGGCGACGACGGTGAGCCGGTCCGTCAGCTCAACCAAGACCTGCGCTTCACGAAGCTCGCGGTCACCGGGCAGTTGCTCCACACCCTCGACGCACCGTGGGTCGCGTACTTCCTGCTCGTCGTCGGCCTCTCGCTCATCGTCTTCGAGTTCTACGCGGCGTCGGTCGGCACCGCCGCGATCGTCGGCGGGTTGGCGCTCATCGGCGCGTTCACCGGCTTCTCGCACCTCCCGGTGACGGTGTGGGGCCTCGCGCTGATCGTGTTCGGCCTGTTCGGGCTCACCGTCGACCTCCAGGCCGGCGGCGTGGGCTTCTGGACGGGCACCGGCACGCTCGCGCTCATCGGCGGTTCGATCACCCTCTACGGCGGCTCCGCGCGACTCGACCCGCCGTGGTGGACCATCGTGATCGTCGTGCTCGGCACCGTGGTCTTCTTCGTCGGCGGGATGTCGGCGATGCTGCGCACCCGCTTCTCGACGCCGACCGTCGGACGTGAGGGCATGGTCGGCGAACTCGGAGTGGCCGAGGTCGACATCGCCCCCGAGGGGGTCGTGCGGGTCCGCGAGGCGCTGTGGAAGGCCCGCGTCAACCGAGCCACGCCGCTGCGTGCCGGCGACGCGCTGCGCGTGGTGTCGGTGGAGGGGCTGGTGTTGGAGGTGGAGCCGTTGGAGGGCGCCGCCAAGGACTACCGAGAGCGCAGCAAGAAACACGACGGGTGAACTCGCGCGATCCCTCGACCGGGCACGGTTGACCCGGCCGGTCGCGGGGTCGTACGTTCCCCCGCCGAGGCGGTTCCGAAGGGGGGCTCCGTGGCCACCTCGATGATCGAGCAGACATGGCAGCGCGACGCCGACTGCCGCGGCGCGCAGCGGGAGTACTTCTTTCCGCCTGCGGCGGGCGAACGTCGCGATCAGCGGGAGCGACGCGAGCAGCGCGCGAAAGCGGTGTGCGCGGAGTGCCCCGTGCGCGCGCCGTGCCTCGACTACGCGCTCGCGCGCAACGAGACGCACGGCATCTGGGGCGGTCGGACCGAACTCGAACGCCAGCGCCTCGCCGCGGCCGCGACGCGCTGACCCGCCGGAACCGCCGCGCCGAATCAGCGGGCGATCGCCGTAGGCTCGACGGGTGACCACACCTGCCGACGCACCGCTGCACTTCGAGTTCACCGTCCCGGAGGCCGAGGCCGCGGGCCGCTACGCCAACTTCTTGGGCGTGTGGCACACCGCGCACGAGTTCACGCTCGACTTCGCGGTGACCCAGCCCGCGGGGCCGGCCCAGACCCCCGACGGCGACACGGTGACTCGCGTGCCCTGCCAGGTCGTCGCGCGGATCAAGGTGCCGCCGACCGTGATGTTCGACTTCTTGCGCACGCTCAACGAGAACCTGACCCAGTGGGAGCAGAACTTCCCTCCGGCGCCGTCGACATCCTGACGCGTCGCGATTGTTCGGTCGCGATGATCAGTCGTCGCTCGCCGCGGCGGCGGAACGCGGACCGGGAATTCGTTCGTCGCCCCGACGACGGGTGATGCCCTCGGACTCCATGCGGTTGAGCAACGGCAACACGTACTTGCGCGACGTGGCGAGCAACTCGCGGACATCGCCGACCGACAGCCGGTCGCGTTCGACGACGGCGCGCGCGATCCGCTGGCGCGCCGCGGCGAGCGCGCTCGTGGCGACCCCGATGCCGTCGAGCTCGACGATGGCACCTTCGGCCGCGAGCGCCCGCAGGGTCGCGGGACCGATGCCGTGGTCGGCGGCGCCCGGCGGCGCGAACGGGGCGGCCGCGAGCGCCTCCAAGAACGCGGCGACGCCCGGTAGTTCCGAGGCGCGCCCTTCGTGATCCGCGCTCCGCACGACGTCGCGGTCGATGACCAGCCGTGTGTCGTCCGCGAGTACCGCCCTCGCGCGCGCGGGGTCGACCTCCATGGTCGTCGCGATCGCCGCGAGCTCGACGCCGCGGGCGTGAGGATGCGATCGGTGGAAGGCCGCGACTGCGGCGACGGCGTCGTTCCGCGCGGTGTCGACCCAAGCGCAGCCGACGAGCTCGTCGCCGATCCTGCGCGCGTGCCCCTCGGCGACGAGCCGCGTGGCGAGCCGCGCCGCGTCGTCGGCGCCGAGGCCGGCGAGGCGACCGATGTCGGCGACCGCGAGCCACCGGTGCGCGTGCAGCAGTCGCATGCCGGCAGCGAGGGGGAGCCGCGTGAGCGCGTCGGCCGTGCGTCGCGCGGGTTCGACATCGACGATCTCGCCGCCGGCAACCGTCGCGCGACGCCCGCTGCTGCGCGCGACGAGGCGATCACCGGGTGCGAGCGGGAGGCGATGTTCGAAGCGCAGGCGCGCGAACCGTTCGGTCGCATCGAGCAAGCGCCATCGCGCGCGTTGTTCGCCCGAGCCGATCGCGATGGTCAACTCGCCGCGCTTGGGGAGTCGGCGGGTCGCTGGTTGCCGCCCGACCGCCGGCGTGACCGCGATGTCGACGACGAATGGCGTGACCCAGTCGCCGGGCCGCACGACCGCATCGCCGCGATGCACCTCGGTGTGGTCGATGCCCGCGAGGTTGAGGGCGACGCGACTCCCCGGCCCGATCGATTCGTGTCGCGTTCCGTGCGACTCGATCGATCGGATGCGGGCGCGCCGAGCGCCGGGTTCGATCACGACCTCGTCGTCGACCGCGAAGCCGCCGAGACCGAGCGTGCCGGTGACCACCGTGCCGGCTCCCTTCGCAGCGAAGACGCGATCGATCCACAGCCGCGGCCGCCCGAGGTCGCGCGGCGCGGGCGCGGCGGCGAGGACGGTCGCGAGCGTGGCGGCGACGTCGTCGACGCCACGACCCCCACGCGCGTCGCACGACACGACCGGCCAGTCGGCGAGGGCCGTTCCGGCGAGATGATCGTCGAGCTCGAGTCGCGCGAGTTCGAGCGTTTCCGCGTCGACCAGATCGGCCTTGCTGAGCACGACGAGCCCGTGGCCGACGCCGAGCAGGTCGAGGATCTGCACGTGTTCCTCGCTCTGGGGCATCCACCCCTCGTTCGCGGCGACCACGAGCATCGCCACCTCGACGGCGCCGACTCCCGCGAGCATGTTCTTCACGAACCGCACGTGGCCGGGGACGTCGACGAACCCGACCTCGGTGCCGTCGGCGAGCGTCGTGAACGCGAATCCGAGATCGATCGTGAGGCCGCGCGATTTCTCCTCGGGGAAGCGGTCGGGGTCGGTGCCCGTGAGCGCGAGGACGAGCGACGACTTGCCGTGGTCGACGTGCCCCGCGGTCGCGACGACCCGCATGCTCATCCGGCTCGTCCCGAACTCAGCGCGCGCGTGCGAGGGCGGCGAGGGCGTCGCCGAGCGCGATGTCGTCGTCGGGATCGACGCTGCGGAGATCGGCGACGATCGCATCGTCGCGGACGAGCGCGACGATCCGACGCGCACGCAACTCGGCCAGGCCCGCGTCGGGGTCGTCGACAGCGATGGCGATGCCGACCGACGGAATCGTCGAGCCGGGGAGGGATCCGCCGCCGGTAGCGGCTTCGGTGTCGACCACCTTCGCGCCCTCGATACCTGCGGCGATCGACTCGGCGCGCGCCCGGAGCGTCGTGAGTGGGGTCGTGGCAGCGCGCCACAGGGGGATCTGCGCGACGACGTCGCGATCGAGATACGCGAGCACCGTGGCCTGGAGTGCCGCGAGGGTCAGCTTGTCGGCGCGCAGCGCCCGCGCCAAGGGATGACGAGCGCACGCGGCGACGAGGTCGGCGCGGCCGACGATCACGCCCGCTTGCGGACCGCCGAGCAGCTTGTCGCCCGAGAACGTGACGAGCGCGGCGCCGTCGGCGATGCACTGTCGGATCCCCGGCTCGTCGCCGAGCCAGGTCGGCACGTGGTCGAGCCACGGAGTCGTCGCGTCGAGCAGACCGGAGCCGGCGTCGACGACGACGGGCGGCCCGATCGCGGCGAGGTCGGAGATCGTCGGCTGCTCGGTGAATCCGATCATGCGGTAGTTCGACGCGTGGACTCGTAACAGCATCGCGGTGCGATCACTCGTCGCGCCCGCGAAGTCGACGGCGCGGGTCCGGTTCGTGGTGCCGACCTCGATGAGACGCGCGCCGCTCTCGCGGAGCACATCGGGGACGCGGAAGCCGCCACCGATCTCGACGAGTTCGCCGCGCGACACGACGACCTCGCGGTCGCGCGCGAGCGCGGCGAGGACGAGCAACACGGCCGCGGCATTGTTGTTGACCACCATCCCCGCCTCGGCACCGACGGCCGACGCGAGGAGATGACCGGCGTGATCGTGGCGCGATCCGCGCGTGCCGGTCGTGAGGTGATATTCGAGGTTCGACGCACCGGCGCTGTCGCCGATCGCAGCAAGCGCGCTCGCTCCGAGCGCGGCACGACCGAGGTTCGTGTGGAGCAACACGCCGGTCGCGTTCACGACCCGCCCGAGCAGCGCCTCGCGCGTCGCCGTCGCCGCGACGCGCGCCGCCGCGATCACGTCGTCGGCGGTCACGGCCCTTCCCGCTGCGATCGAGGTTCGGGCGTGATCGACCGCCGTACGTGCCGCGGCGACCACGAGGTCGTGGGGGAGGGCGACGTCGACGAGCGCGGCGACGATGCGCTCGATGCTGGGGAGGTTTCGACGCGCGTCGTCCATCGGCGCCCAGCGTACGACGCGATCATGGCGGGTAGGCTGGGTGCGTGGTCACGCTGCGCCCTGAGGTTCCGGTGCGCGAGGCGGCGACCGTGATGCTCGTCACCGACGCTCCGGACCTCCACGTCTTCATGCTGCGCCGGAACCTGGCGTCGGTGTTCGTCCCCGGCGCGTACGTGTTTCCCGGTGGTGGCGTCGACCCGGCCGATCGCGACCCGCGCGCCTACGCGCGGGTCCGTGGGCTCGACGACGCGCGAGCCTCGCTCCTGCTCGACCGGCCGGGCGACGGTCTCCGCTACTGGGTGGCCGCCGCACGCGAGGCGTTCGAGGAGAGCGGGCTGCTGCTCGGTTCGGCCGCGCCCGAGTTCCACGCCGAACGCGACGCGCTGAACCGCGGCGAGATCGGCTGGCTCGAGGCGCTCGAGCGTCACGACGTGCACCTCGATCTCGAGTCGCTCGCGGTGGTCGCCCACTGGCTCACGCCGTTGGGCCCGCCCCGTCGCTACGACACGTGGTTCTTCGTCGCCGCGGCACCGCCCGGACAAGTCGGCCGGCACGACGATGCCGAGACGGTCGCGTCGGAGTGGGTGCGCCCGAGCGAGGCACTCCATCGCTTCGGTGCATCGGAGATCGAACTCATCCATCCGACGATGCGGTCGCTCCAGATGCTCGCCGAGTTCGAGACCGCCGCGGAGTTGTTGGCCGAGGTGCACGCGACCCAGTCGGCGCACGAGACACCGTTGGTCGTCGCCGAGCAGTTCGGCGATCGGCTCGCGCTGCGGGGCGACGAACGATCCGAAGCCCGGCGCGCCTGGCGCGAACTCGATGCCGACGACGCGCGCGGCGCCCCGGCGCAGGGCGTGGCCTGATGGCCGACCTCACCCCCGGGGTGCCGAGTGCCCTGTCGCCGTTGGTGCGCAGGGTCGTCGCACCGAATCCCGGTCTCATGACCGGCCCGGGGACGAACACCTATCTCGTGGGGATCGACGAGGTCGCGGTGATCGATCCCGGACCCGACGATGCCGGTCATGTCGAGGCGATCATCGGCGGCGCGATGCGGGAGCGGGTCCGTTGGATCCTGTTGACCCATACGCATCCCGATCATTGGCCCGCGGCACGCCGGCTGGCCGACGCGACGAATGCGCAGATCGCCGCGTTCGGTCGCTTCCCGAAGGCCGACGCGGTCGATCTCGCGTTGGATCGCCGGCTCGCCGATGGCGATGTCGTCGTCGGCACCGAGTTCGCGTTGCAGGCCATGCACACACCGGGTCACGCGCCGAACCATCTGTGCTTCTTCCTCGAGGAGGAACGCGCGCTGTTCACGGGCGACCACGTGCTCGAGGGGACGACCACGGTCGTGAACCCGAAGCGGGGTGGCGACATGGCCGCCTACCTCGCGTCGCTCGATCGGCTGCGCAAGATCCGCCGCCTCGCGCGCATCCTCCCCGCGCACGGCGACGTGATCACCGAACCGACCGCGAAGCTCGACGAGTACGTCGCCCACCGCAAGCTGCGGGAACGCCAAGTGCTCGCGGTGGTCGCCAAGGGCCCGGTGAAGATCGCGGCGATCGTCGACACGCTCTACACCGACACACCCGCCGGGCACCCCGGCGGACTCCCCGAGGGTCTCGTCGAGATGGCGCGCCGCCAGGTGCACGCGCACCTCGTGAAGCTCAAGGCCGAAGCCAAGGTGAGCGGTTCGTCGTTCACGGGGTCGTGGTCGATCGTCGACGCGTGACAAGAGTCACGTACGGATCTTGTGATCGCGTTCACATGCTCCGGGTAGGTTCGCCGGACCACCGCCCTGGGAGCCCCGCATGAACGAGATCCTCGTCGCGACCGCCGTCCGCAAGGTCTACCGAACCGGAGCCGAAGAGGTCGAGGCGCTGCGCAGCATCGACCTCACCGTGCACGAGGGCGAGTGGGTGTCGGTGATGGGTCCGTCGGGCTCGGGCAAGACGACCTTGCTCAACTGTCTGTCGGGCCTCGACGAGATCGACGGCGGCGACGTCGTGCTCGAAGGCCAAGCGCTCCACTCGATGAGCGACGCCGAACGGACGCGTCACCGTGCGTCGGCCATGGGCTTCATCTTCCAGGCCTACAACCTCATCCCGGTGTTCAGCGCGGTCGAGAACGTGGAGTTGCCGCTGTTGCTCGCCGGCACCGGCGCCAAAGAGGCGCGCCGGCGCGCCACCGAGACGCTCGACCGGGTCGGTCTCGGCCATCGGTTGCGCAACCGCCCGATGGAGCTGTCGGGCGGCGAGCAGCAGCGGGTCACGGTCGCGCGCGCACTCGCCGGGCGACCGGCGGTGGTCTGGGCCGACGAACCGACCGGCGCGCTCGACTCGGAGACCGCCGCGATCGTGATGGACCTGCTCACCGAGCTCAACCGCGACGACGGTCGGACCCTCATCGTCGTCACCCACGACGAGGAGATCGGGCGCAGCGCCCAGCGGCTCGTGACGATGCGCGACGGCCACATCGTGCGCGACGAGGCGCTCATCGCGGTGGCGCCGTGATCTTCGCGCTCATCGTCTCACTGCCGTTCGTCTACATCCTCGCGAGACGGCCCGTGTTGCGCCGGCTCGCGATTCGGAACGCGACCCGGCGGCCGCGCGAGAGCCTGCTGGTGATCGCCGGATCGATGCTCGCCACCGCGCTCATGACCGCGTCGTTCGTGGTCGGCGACACGCTCGACTCGTCGATGCGTGCATTCGCCTACACGAAGCTCGGGCCGACCGACGAGGTCGTCTCCGTCGTGGGTCTCGATCAGGAACCCGCGTTGCGTGCCGCGCTCGACGGCTTCACCGACCCCGACGTCGACGGCGTGCTGCCGATCACCACGGCCGGGATCGCCGCGGCGACGCTCGACTCGCCGACGCAGGCCCGTACCGCGGCCCCGAAGGGGCAGCTCGCCGAGATCGACTTCGCCGCGGCGCGCGACTTCGGCGGTGACCCCGATGCGACCGGGATCTCGGGCGCGACACCGGCCGAGGGCCGCGCGGTCATCGTCGACGATCTCGCACGCAAGCTGCGGATCGACACCGGCGACACGTTCACCGTGTTCGCCTACGGCGCCTCACGAGAGCTCGTCGTCGATCGGGTCGTCGCCCAAGAAGGCCTCGCGGGTTTCTGGCTCGGTCGCGAGTCGTCGTCGTACAACGCCTTCGTCGCGCCGGGCACGATCGCGTCGCTGTTCGCCGCGGCGACCGAGCCGGGCGAGCCGCCGACGTTCTCGTATCTCGTGTCGAACACCGGTGGCGTCGAGACCGGGGCGGAGCGCACCGACGCGGTCGAGACCGCGCTCGAAGAGGCGATCGGCGACCAGACCGCGAGCGTCAACACGGTGAAGGCCGATCTGCTCGACGAGGCCGCGACGACCGGCGAGACGCTCACCCAGCTCTACCAGGGCATCGGAATGTTCGCGGTGTTCGCCGGGATCCTCCTGCTCATCAACATCTTCCGGATGCTGGCCGAGGAACGCCAGTCGGAGCTCGGGATGCTGCGAGCCATGGGGCTGCGGCGCCGCGCGCTCGTCGCGACCTTCGCGAGCGAGGGCTGGCTGTACGCGATCGTCGCCTGCACCGTCGGGGTCGTGCTCGGACTCGGCGTCGGGCGACTCGTCACCGCGGGTGCGGCGCGCATCCTCTCGGGTGGCGAGGAGGAGTTCTCGTTGCCGATCCGGTTCGCGGTCGACGCTGCGAGCATCCAGGCCGGGTTCACGATCGGGCTCGTGATCGCGGTGATCACCGTGTTGTT
Source organism: Actinomycetota bacterium (assembly GCA_005779345.1). GTDB lineage: Bacteria > Actinomycetota > Acidimicrobiia > IMCC26256 > PALSA-610 > SXJQ01. The sequence continues at coordinate 3,932 of SXJQ01000024.1, read as the reverse complement.
CACGAGCGTCGCGATCAGCCGGTTCAACATCATCGCGGCGATCCGCGGCTTCGAGCGCATCCGGAAACGTCCGGGGACGCTCGCCGGTGTCGCCTGGAGCGCGGTGGTCGCGATCGGGCTCCTGATGACGCTCGGCGGGATCGCGGGTCCGCGCGCCGAGCTGCTGCTGCTCGGCCCGGCAGTGGCGGCGACGGGGCTTGCCCGCCTCGCGATGCGCGGTTCGCCGTCGCGCCCGATCGTGACCATCGCCGGCGTGCTCGTGCTCGCGTGGGGTGTCGCCGCGGTGAGCGTCGCCACCGACCTCGGTGCCGACCTCGAGATCACCGCGTTCTTCGTGCAGGGTCTCGTGCTCACGATCTCGGCGGTGGTGCTCGTGAGCGAGTACCAGGCCGAGATCGGTCACGCCCTCGCACGGATCACCGGCAACGCGTTGTCGGTGCGGCTCGGCCTCGCCTACCCGCTCGCGCGCAAGTCGCGCACGGCACTCACGCTCGCACAGTTCTCGATCGTCGTGTTCGTGCTCGTCTACATCTCGGTGATGGCGCAGATGTTCCGCGGGCAGGTCGACGGTCTGGTGACCGACGTCTCCGGCGGCTATTCCGTGCTCGTCGACTCGAACCCGGCCAACCCGGTCCCGCCGGCGGAGCTCGCCACGGTCGACGGCGTGCAACACGTCGCGCCGCTCGTCCGCCAGATCGCCGACATCACCCCGCACGACGCGGCCGAGGCGACGACCTGGTCGATGACCGCGTTCGACCGGTCGTTCGTCGAGGTCGCTCCCCCCGCCCTCGAGGACCGCGGCGCCTACCCGAGCGATCTCGCGGCCTACCGAGCGGTGCTCGACGACCCGTCGCTCGCGATCGTCGATTCGTTCTTCTTGTCGGTCGGTGCCGGCCCGCCGTCGGCCGCGGTGAAGATCGGCGAGACGATCACCGTCGCGGACCCCGCGTCGGGGCGCTCGAAGGAGCTGACCGTCGTTGCCGAAGGACCCGCCGACTGGGTGTTCAACGGCGGCCTCATGAGCGCTTCGGCGGCCCGCGAGATCTTCGGCGAGCGCGCCGTCGCGAACCGCGTCTACGTGAGCACGACCGACGGTCCGGCCGTCGCGGCGACGGTCGAGTCGCGGTGGTTCGATCGCGGAGCCGAAGCCGACACGTTGCGCAACATCATCGACGAGAACCTCACCCAACAGACGCAGTTCTTCACGCTGATGCGCGCGTTCCTCGCCGTCGGGCTCGTGATCGGCGTCGCCGGCATCGGCGTGATCATGGTTCGAGCGGTACGCGAACGGAAGCGTCAGGTCGGAGTCTTGCGTGCGCTCGGCTTCCAGAGCGGTTCGGTGTCGAACGCGTTCGCGATCGAGGCGAGCTTCCTCGCCGTGATCGGTGTCGCGATCGGTGTCGCGCTCGGCTTCGTGTGCACGTGGTCGATCACCACGAGCGACGACTTCGGCGAGGGCCTGTCGTGGAGCGTTCCGTGGGTGGCCGTGGCGGTGCTCGTCGCGGGCACGCTCGTCGGCGCGCTGCTGGCGACGCTCGGACCGGCGCGCAGCGCGTCGCGCATCAAGCCCGCGGTCGCCCTGCGCACCACCGACTGAGCACTCAGGTCGCGGTGGCGCGATCCGTTGCGACCGCGTCGATCGAGGCGAGCATCCGTGCGGTGCAGCCGGCCATGTCGAGCGGTGGGAGCAGCGTGGCGCTGATCTCGGCCGCCAGGCGGGTCAACTCGATCGCCGCGGCCGACGTCGGTGCGGCGAGCACCACGGGACGCCCCTCGTCGCCGGTGACCCCGACCTGGGGTTCGATGGGAACCTGGCCGATCAGCGTGGCACCCGTGAGCGCGGCGAGACGGCGGCCACCACCGGCACCGAAGATCTCGTGCACGCTGCCGTCGGGAGCCACGTACGCGCTCATGTTCTCGACGATGCCGAGCACCTTCACGTAGCTGCGGCGGGCCATGTCGGCGACGCGCGCTGCGACCTTCTGCGCGTTCTTCGCCGGCGTCGTGACCACGAGCAACTCCGCCTGGGGCAGCAGGCGCGACAACGCCATCTGGAGGTCGCCGGTGCCGGGGGGCATGTCGATGAGGAGGTAGTCGAGTTCACCCCACTCGACGTCGACGAGGAACTGCTCGAGTGCCTTGGCCAGGACGAGCCCGCGCCACATGAGGGCGGTGTCCTCGTCGTCGAGGAGGAGCCCCATCGACACGACGCGCACCGTGCCCGCCGCCGCCTCGGATGCATGTTGTTCGGGGTTGGGGACGGCGACATCGGCAGGCTGGATGCGCCCCTTGCCCGTGCGGTCCTTCTCGGCACGCAGGCGACCCGCGACGCCGAGCAGGCGCGGGATCGAGAAGCCCCAGATGTCGGCGTCGAGCACACCGACCGTGCGACCCTGCGCCGCGAGCGCGACCGCGAGGTTCACGGTGACCGACGACTTCCCGACGCCCCCCTTGCCCGACGCGACGGCGATCACCCGCGTCGTCGGGGCCACGGCGGTCTCCGGGGCGCGCTGCGATGCCTCCAGGCGCGCGCGCTGCATGAGCGCGGAGCGTTCCTCCTGGGTGAGCTCGCCGTACTCGACCTGCACGTCGCGGACCCCGGGGAGGCCGTGCACCTTGCCGACGACATCGCTCTGGATCTGGCCACGCAACGGGCAACCGGCGGTGGTCAACGCGATCTTCACCACCACGTCGCCATCGGGCGAGACGCGCACGTCCTTCAGCATCCCGAGGTCGACGATCGAGCTGCCGAGCTCGGGATCGCGCACCCCCCGCAGGATCGAGCGGACGGCCTCGACCGCCGGCGGAGCCGAGGTCGGCGGGTCGTGGAGGTCGGAATCGCTCATGACACCTTCGTCCGGAGGCACCGGGGCTGAACACTGCTGCGCCGTGAAGTATGCCCGGGTCGACCGCCACGCCCAAGGCCATGCCAGGTCTCGGTCGGCGTTCGCTAACCTGATGGCTTCATCCCGAAGAGCCTCTTTCCTGTGGAGGACAACCATGATCGCCATCACCGACACCGCTTCGGTCAAAGTCCGAGAACTCATCGAGGCCGAAGCGAGCGAGGCCCCCTTGTTCCTGCGCGTCGCGGTCCGTCCCGGCGGCTGCTCGGGCATGTCGTACGAGATGTTCTTCGACAGCGAACTCGCCCCCGACGACATCGAGTCGGCCTACGGCGAGGTCAAGGTCGTCGTCGACCCGGCCAGCGCCCAGCACCTCACCGGCGCGACCCTCGACTTCAAGGACGGGCTCCAGGGCGCGGGGTTCACGATCAACAACCCCAACGTCACCCGCACCTGCGGTTGCGGCCAGTCGTTCAGCTGAGTCCCCTGGCGACCTCCCGCGCCCTCGCCGCGGCGGCGCTCGCCGTTGCGTTCGCGTTCGGCGGTTGCAGCTCCGACGACGATGTCGCGTCGACCACGACGCGCGGCGCGGATTCCCTCGACACGACCACGTCGTCGTCGATCGGTGACGCCGACCTCCCCGACGCGACCGCGGTCGAGGCAGCAGTGCTCGGCGACGGTTGGTCGGCGACGCCGGGCGACGACGCCGCGGCGGCCGACGCCACGCTTGCCGAGGCCTGCCCGTCGATCGCGCGACTACGCGCCGAGCACGAGCCGGTGGAGCGCGACCGCGTCGAGCTCCGCCAGGACACCGCCGCGTTGCCGACGGTGAGCGACGACCTCGCGGTCTATGCCGACGAGAACGCGGCCGCCTCGGTGTTCAACGTGCTCGCAGGCAAGGCGATGACCTCGTGCCTGCCGACACTCGTCGCTACCGCGGGGCTCCCGCTCGCGAGCGAGACCGTCGCCCGGGTGGAGGTTCCCGACGCGGGCGACGCGGTCGCGGCCATCCGCCTGTCGGGAGCGTCGATCGCCGGCGGGCTCGTGTCGCAGGTGACGGTCGAGCTCATCGTGGTCCAGCGCGCGACG
>SXJQ01000251.1 GCA_005779345.1 Actinomycetota bacterium | reverse complement strand
TGCACATCAACGCCGGTGTCGCCGCGCTCGCCGGGGTGACCGTGCTCGGCAAGCGCAAGGGTTGGCCCAACAAGCCCATGCCGCCGCATTCGCTACCGCTGACCCTGCTCGGGACCGGCATCCTCTGGTGCGGCTGGTTCGGTTTCAATGCCGGCTCGGCCCTGGGCGCGAACGTGCTCGCGGCCCAGGCGTTGTTGAACACCCACATGGCCGCCGCGTCGGCGATGCTCGGCTGGCTCCTCGTCGAGAAGTTGAAGGGTGGTCATGCGACCACGCTCGGCGCGGCGTCGGGAGCGGTCGCCGGACTGGTCGCGATCACCCCGTGCGCCGGCTTCGTCGGCGGGCTCGCACCGATCCTCATCGGTCTGATCGCCGGCGTCGGATGCTTCCTCGCCATCTCGCTCAAGAACCGCTTCGGCTACGACGACAGCCTCGATGTCGTCGGTGTCCACCTCGTCGGCGGGATCATCGGTTCGTTGCTGCTCGCGTTCTTCGCCGATCCGAAGGTGAACGGGGCGGTGAGCGCGCCGGGTCTGTTCATCACCGATGGCAAGGTCGACCTGCTCGTCGACCAACTCGTGGCCGTCGGTGCGACGCTCGTGTTCTCGTTCGTCGTCACGTTCGTGATCCTGAAGGCACTCGACATGGTGTTGCCGGGCGGGATCCGGGCTGCCGCCGAGGACGAGGAGCAGGGCCTCGACCTCTCGCAGCACTCCGAGGTCGCCTACTCGTACGCTGAGCGGTAAGTCGGCTCTGGGACGCAAGGGAGAGACAAGATGAAACTCGTGATTGCGATCATCAAGCCGTTCAAGCTCGACGACGTGAAGTCGGCGGTGCAAGAGCTCGGCGTGCAGGGCATGACGATCACCGAAGTGCAGGGCTTCGGCCGCCAACGTGGGCACACCGAGGTGTACCGCGGTGCCGAGTACACGATAGACTTCGTACCGAATGTGCGGATGGAGATCCTGTGCGAGGACGATGCCGCGGCGACCGTCGCCCAGCACATCATCGACGCCGCGCGCACCGGCAAGATCGGCGACGGCAAGGTGTGGGTGGTGCCGGTCGAGGCCGCGTGGCGCATCCGTACGGGCGAATCCGGACCCGACGCGCTCTAGGGCGTGCTCGCCGCTCGCCTCAAGGCACGGCGCCGGGAGCTCGACGACGACCGTTCGTTGCGAGGGTCCGCCTACGGGCGGGCCCTCGCCGACGCGGTCGACGAAACGCTGCGCGAGGCGTTCGGCAGCGCGTCGGGTGTCGCGCTCGTGGCGCTCGGCAGCTATGCCCGCCAGGAGTTGTGTCCGGGTTCGGACCTCGACGTGCTCCTCGTGCTGTCCGAACCGCGACGGCTCCGGCGTCGGGCCGACCACGGCGAGCTCGCCGAGCGGTTGTGGTATCCGCTCTGGGACGCCGGGTTCACGACGGGCCACGGCGCCCGGACGGTGCGCGAATCGCTCCAGCTCGCCGAGAGCGATCTCGATGTGTTGACCGCGCTGCTCGGGGTTCGCCCGGTCGCCGGCGACGCGGCGCTCGCCGACGCGCTCGCCGAACAGGCCCGGCAGTTGTGTCATCGGCTGCGCGATCGGGTCCTCGCCCAACTCCGCGAACGCGCCGAACAGCGACGCGTCCGCCCGGGGCCGATCGCCGAGATGCTCGAACCCAACCTCAAAGACGGTGCCGGCGGGCTCCGCGACGTCCACACGTTGGGGTGGGCGGGCGACGCGCTCGGCGAACCGGGAGGCCTCGCGCGACTCGTCGCCGACGGCGTGCTCGACGAGGCCGACGCGCTCCGCGTTCGCGCCGGGTCGCAGCGGCTGCTCGACGTTCGGGTCGAGCTGCACCGCCACAACGGGGGCCGGAGCGACCTGCTCGTGCTCCAGGACCAGGACGCGGTCGCCGCGCGCCTCGCCGCGGGCGACGGCGACGCCGACCGGATGGTGCGCGATCTCGCGGCGACCGCGCGCGAGATCGCGTGGATCGTCGGCGAGGTTCTCGCCGCGCTCGCGCCGACGGCCGAACGTCGGGTCGTCGATCGCGCGTTGACCCCGCGGCTCGTGGTGCGCGGCGGGCGGCTTGCCTTCGTCGGCGACGGTCGCCCGAGCGCGCTCGACGTCCTCGAGGGCGCGGCGTCCGCGGCCGAGCACGACGTCGCGTTCGAACGGGCGACGCTGACCGCCTTCGCCGAGATGACCGACCCGGAGTGGGACGTTTGGCAACGCGCCGCCTTCGGTCGGTTGCTCCGACAAGGCGCGCGGGCTGTCCCGGTGTTCGTGGCCCTCGATCACGCCGGCGTGCTCGTGCGCCTGCTGCCGGAATGGGAGCATGTCCGCGCGTTGCCGCAACGCAACGCGTACCACCGGTTCACGGTCGATCGGCACCTGCTCGAGGCGGTCGCGGAGTGCGCGACGCTGCTCGATCTCGCCGAGTCCCCCGAACCGCGACCGTTCGAGGGCACCGTTGCCCGCGCCTGTCGACGACCCGAGCTGCTGCTCATCGGCGCGTTGCTCCACGATCTCGGCAAGGGGCTCCCCGGCGACCATTCACAGGTCGGCGCCGAGATCGCAGCCCGGATCGCGCGCCGGATCGGCCTCGACTCCGAGGGCGTCGAGATCGTCGTGTGGCTCGCCCGCGATCACCTGGTGATGGCCGACACGGCGACCCGACGCGATCTCTCCGACGCGGCGACCGTGCGGCGTTTCGCCGAGGTCCTGGCCGGCGACGGCGAGCGCCTCCGTCTCTTGTACCTGCTCACGATCGGCGACTCGATCGCGACCGGTTCGGCCGCGTGGAGCCGCTCGAAGGCGGCGCTCGTCCGCGACCTGTTCGTGAAGGCAGCGGCGTTCGTGGAGTCGGACTCCGCCGAGACGCTCGCCGACGAGCGCCGCGCGGCGCTCGCGGCGATGCTCGGCGACGCGGCGACGGCGACCGCGTTCCTCGCGGTGATGCCACCCGCCTACGTGCTCGCGTTCGATCCGGAACAGATGGTGTCGCATCGCGCGCTCCTCGCGCGTCGCGAATTCGGCGTCACCACGACCGAGGGTGCCGATGGCAGGGTGACGCTCACCGTCGCGGCACCCGACCGATCCGGGTTGCTCGCCACGGTGGCCGGCGCCCTCACCACATGCGGCCTCGCGGTGCACGAGGCGAGTCTCTTCTCGACGACCGACGGCATGGCCCTCGACGTGTTCCGGGCCGACGATCCTTTCGGTCGCTACGCAGAACACGGTTCCGAACCGATCGAGGCGACCTTGCGGCGCGCGTTGGCCGGAGAACTCGACCTCGCGGCGGCGGTTGCGGATCGACGTGAATATCGGCCGGATCGACGTCGTGAGGGCCGGGTCGATGTGACCTTCGACCTCGACGCGTCGGAGACCGCGACCGTCGTCGAGGTGCACTGCGACGACCGTGCCGGGCTCCTCTACGAGTTGGCCGGCACGCTGACCGACCTCGACCTCGACGTCACCGTCGCGAAGGTGCAGACGCTGGGCGACCGCGTGATCGACACCTTCTACGTGCGCGATGTCGCGGGCAAGGTCGACGATCGAGCGCGTCTGGAGACGATCGAGTCGGCGTTGCGGGCGCGGCTCGTAGAGTGACCGACCATGACCGACGACGCGACCGATCCCGCGACCGAGCCCGCGACCGACGAGCGATCCAACCCGAGCTACTCGATCGGCGCATCCGACATGTTGCGGTGGGCGGAGACGCTCGCCGGCGTCGCGCGCACGGGCCTCGGGTTCACGCAGAGCCTCTACGAGAAGGAACGCTTCGAGGAGGTGCTCAAGGTCGCGGCCGACATTCGCTCGGCGGCGATCGAAGAGGCCGAGAGCGAGGAGATGTACGAGGAGTGGCTCGACAGCGTCGGTGAGGGTGTCGCCGGGTACGTGACTCCCAAGTGCGCGGTCGCGGCCGTGGTCGCGAACGACCGCGGCGAGATCCTCTTGACCCAGCGTGCCGACTCGGGGTGGTGGCTCTACCCGGTCGGTTGGGCCGATGTCGGCTACTCGCCGAGCGAGGTCGCGATCAAAGAGGTGCACGAGGAGACCGGGATCGAGGTCGAGGTCGTCTCGCTGATCGCAGTGATCGACGGCTTCCGCATGGGGTTCGCGCGCCATCCGCTCTACTCGCTCGTCTTCTACTGCCGGGCCATCGGCGGCGAGCTCGCCGGTCACCCGTTGGAGACGCGTGCCGTCGGGTTCTTCGGCCGCGACGCGCTGCCGCAACCTCTCGCGGGCGCGCACCGTTGGGTCGACATCGCGTTCGCGGCGGTCGACGGCCGGCACGACCACTGCGACTTCGACGCACCGCGGACACCACCGTGGCGCGGCGAGTGACGATCGCGACCGCGCCGGCGCGTCGCCGCGGTCAGCGGCGGAGCTGGTCGACGAGCAGCGCGACGAGCGAGACCGCGCCGCCGGTCCGCTCGAACTCCGCGCCGACGACCTCGTGGTCGACGAGACCGAAGTAGTCGGGCTCGATTCCCAGCGCGGCGGTCACGGCCCGCGCGAGCGGCTGTGGCTCGAGGTCGTCGCCGTGCGCGCAGTAGCACTCGAGGCCCTCCCAGAGGGCGGTGAGGGGCCGGGTCTCCTCGCCGAGCGCGATCGCGTCGGCCGCGGTTGCCGGGTCGGCAACGTCGAGGGCGTCGACGACCGCTTCCCAGACGTCGTAGTGCGACAGTCCGCGCGGCGTGCGGTACCCGGCGACCGGATGCAACCGCCACTCGAGGGTGACATCGCCGGGACCGCCGGCGGTCAGCCAGACCTGCGATCCGTTGACGTAGGAGTCGACCGGCGCGTCGAGGTGCGCGTCGAGCGCGGTCACGAGCGCGGGGGTGATGGTCCAGAGCGTGGTCGCGACGAGATCGGGCACCGAGGCGCAGGGTAGCCGTGGGCTCGGGCGTCCTTCTACGATGCGGCGGCGAGGGGGTCTCCCATGGGTTCGTACGACCGACTGACATCGCTCGACGCAAGTTTCCTGCACCTCGAGACGACCGAGACGCCGATGCATGTCGGCGCGGTGAGCGTCTTCGAGGGCGGCGCGTTCTTCGACGAGCGCGGCCTCTTCAGGCTCGCCGACATCCGCGACCTCGTGGAGTCGCGGTTGCCGCTGCTCCCGAGGTTCCGCAAGCGTCTGATGAACACGCCGTGGGACCAGGGTCGACCGATCTGGGTCGACGACGATCGATTCGACATCTCCTACCACGTTCGCCTGACTGCGCTGCCCAAGCCGGGAAGCTGGGAGCAGCTCGTCACGCTCGCGACCCGGGTGCAAGAGACCCTGCTCGATCGTGAGCGCCCGCTCTGGGAGCTGTGGTTCGTCGAGGGCCTCGAAGGCGGGCAGGTCGGCCTCGTGCAGAAGACGCACCACGCGCTCGTCGACGGCGTCTCGGGCGTCGATGTCGCGACGATTCTCCTCGACGTGACTCCCGACTACGTCCCCGACGAGATCGCCCCGTGGGAACCGGTGTCCGCCCCCGACGGCAACACGTTGTTGCGTGACTCGATCGTGGAGCGGATCACCGAACCCGCCGAGCTCGTGCGCGCCGCCCGACGCGTCGTGCGCGGACCGCGGCGCGCCGTGCAGCGTGCGGGCGAGATCGCTCGATCGTTCTCGACGATGGCGACACGCGACACGATCGCGCCGAGGACCTCGCTCAACACGCGTCCGATCGGTCGTCATCGCCGTCTCGGCGTCGCACGGGTTCCCTTGGCCGACGTGAAGGCCGTGCGCGCCGCGTTCGCGGGCACCGTCAACGACGTCATCCTGGCCGCGGTCGGTGCCGGGTTCGGTCGCTTCCTCGCGGCGCGCGGCGAGGAAGTCGACGATGTCCGGCTGCGCGTGATGTGTCCCGTCTCGGTGCGCGCCGACGACGAGCAGGGCGCGCTCGGCAATCGTGTCTCGGCGATGTTCGTCAGCCTCCCGATCGGTCCGATGGCACCGCACGACCGACTCGACGCGATTCGCGCGACCACGGCCGACCTCAAGGACAAGCAGCAGGCGGTCGCGGCCGACTTCCTCACGGGGCTGACGCAGTACGCGGCCCCAACGCTCATGAGCATGGCGGCGCGTGCCGCGCACCGACAGCCCCTGTTCAACGTGATCTGCACCAACGTCCCCGGCCCGCAATTCCCGCTGTATTTGATGGGCGCCCGGATGCTCGAGGCGTTCCCGATCGTGCCGCTCACGAAGAACACGAGTGTCGTCGTCGGGATCTTGAGCTACGACGGCATCTTGCACTTCGGGCTGTTCGGCGACCGCGACGCGTGCCCCGATATCGAACATCTCGCCGCGTGCATCGACGACGCGTTCGCCGACCTCGTGAAGGCGGCCGAGGGGGAGGGTCGACCGTGAGCGAGCTGTGGGAACGCGACGCGTGGGAGATCGCCGACGAGGTTCGCGGCGGGCGTCTCGCTGCGCTCGACGTGCTCGACGTCTACCTCGAGCGGATCGAGCGGTTCGAGCCTCGGCTGAACGCCTGGTGCGACATCGACGCCGATGCCGCGCGCGGCCAGGCGCGCGCCATCGACGAGCGGGTCGCGCGCGGTGAGGATCCCGGCGCGTTCGCCGGCGTCCCGATCGGGGTGAAGGAGCTCGCCGCGGCACGCGGCCTCTCCGACACGCACGGCTCGCTCCTCTACGCGGGTCGGATCGCCGAGGTCGACTGCACCGAGGTTGCGCGGCTACGCGCCGCGGGAGCGGTCGTCGTCGGCAAGACGACTGCGCCGGAGTTCGGCTCGATCAACTGGACCCGGACGCACGTGCACGGCACCTCGCGGAATCCCTGGAATCCGGAGCGGACGCCGGGCGGCTCGTCGGGTGGGTCGGCTGCCGCGGTCGCGAGCGGACAGGTGCCGATCGCGACGGGGAGCGACGGTGGCGGCTCGA
>SXJQ01000250.1 GCA_005779345.1 Actinomycetota bacterium | reverse complement strand
GTGATGCGGTTCTGCCTCCCCGCGCTCGGTGTCGAGGGTCGTCGCTGATGCCCGAGCTTCCGCCGAACGAAGCGCCCTACTACGACGCCGAATACGAGACGATGCCGCGCGACCGCTTGCGCGATCTCCAGTTCGAGTTGCTCACCGAGACGATCGCGCTCGCGTACGAGCATTCGGCGTTGACGCGCGAGGCGTGGGACGTCGCCGGGATCACACCGGCCGACATCCGCGACTTCGACGACTTCAGGGAGAAGGTCCCGTTCCTCGACAAGGATGCGCAGCGTCGCTACCGCGACAATCGCGGCGACCCGTTCGGTGGCGTCCTCTGTGTGCGGCCCGCCGAGCTGACGGCGATCAACTCGACGTCCGGGACCACGGGCGACCCGACTCTCGTCGCCGAGCTGTGGGGCGGAGGTTTCGCAGGACGACCTGCGATCATGTACCGAGATTTTTGGGGCATGGGGGTGCGTCCGGGAGATCGCGTCGCGTTGTTCCTGTTCACGTTCCGCGGCGCCACGTACGGGTTCGTGCAACAACTCGGCGCGGTCCCGCTGCTGTTCGACTACGGCGTCGAGGAGATCGAGCGGCTCCTGCGCGCCTCGCTCCGGCACCGCCCGACCGCGCTCTACAACTTCGGCGGCACCATGATCAACGCGACCGCGGCGATCGCCGAACGAGCCGGCATCGATCCGGTCGACGCGTTCTCGTCGTACCGGGGTGTCGTGTTCGCGGGCGAACCGCTCGGAGCACGGGCGCGCGGCCTCGCCACCGAATGGGGCATGCACCTCTACGAGCACAGCAACGTCGGCGACGTGACCGGTTGCTTCGAGTGCAGCGCGCACGACGGCATGCACTTCTGGGAGGACACCGCGTACGTCGAGGGGATCGACCCACAGGCGATCGACCATCGCGACGCGCAACCCGTGGACGGCGATCGGGTGCGCTGCGAACTCGTCGCGACCGCGCTCGCGAACCGGGTGGCGCCGCTCGTGCGGTTCCGTTCGGACGACATCGTCGAGATCGACCGGTCGAGGTGTGCGTGCGGACGCACCCACGCCCGCATCTGGACGATCGGCCGCAAGGGCGACGAGATCGTGGTCGACGGCGTGTCGGTACTGCCGATCGACGTCTGGGAGGCCGTCGAGAGGGTCGACGCCTGCGGTCTCGGGCTGTTCCAGATCGTGCGACCGCAGCGTCAGGTCGACACGCTTCGGCTACGCGTCGGTCACGACGGCGTCGCCGCGAACCGGCTCGTGGCACTCGCCGAGGAGGTACGCGCTGCGGTCCTCACGTCGGTCGGAGTGGAACCCGAGGTGGAGCTCGTCGCGAACGAGGAGCTCCTGCGGCTCGGGCCGCCGCACAAGATCCCCAGGGTCACACGGAAATGACCGACACGGGCGCGACCGAAGCCGCGCGACCCGATACCGCGGGCACTGCCGTGTGGGGTATCGGCCAGTACGTCGACGACACCGGCACGCGTCACGACTGGGAGGTCGGCAACGACGAGATCGGCCGCGCGATCGGCGCCGCACCGGCCGTGCTCGGCGGCCTCGCCGTCGTGCGGGGCGAGCGCGTGCTGTTCGCCTCGATGTTGTCGGAGGCCGCGCACTTCTGGCCGTTGATCCTGGGGGCGATGCTCTCGGGCGCACAGATGTCGTTCACCGACGCGTCGCGCGGCGAAGCCGTCCGCGTCCGCATGTTCACCCGCCTGCTCGCGTACCGCGCGGCGATCGGCATCACGCCCGCGATCCTCGACGGGCTCGACGAACTCGGGACCCCGTACCCCGCGGTGTTCGGCGAGGTCCCCGTCGTCGCGGCTCGCCCGGGAGCATACGAACGCCTGGCAGCAGCCGGCCTCGCTCCGTACGACTTCGTGCTCGCCGGTCCCGCCGTCGCGATCGCGACCGAACCTGGTGGTCCGGCATGGGTCGACCCCGACGAGTGGGAACTCGACTCCGACGCCGACGACACCGTGACGGTGACCGCCCGGCGCGCCCGCGCCACCGGATTCACCCGCGTGCGCACCGACGTGCGCGGCGCGATCGTCGACGGGCACGGCATCGTGCCGGCCCGATCTTGACCCAGAGGAGCAAGCGATGCGCAGTCTGATCAGTGCCGACAATCACCTGTTCGAGCCGGCGACGCTCTGGCAGGAACGACTCCCTGCCGCGATGCGAGACCGTGGTCCGCGACTCGTGGTCGACGGCGACTGGTACGTGATGGCGATCGAGGGCATGCCGAACCGCAAGCTGTCTCGCGTCACGCCCAAGACCGAGTCCGAGGCCGCCGCGAGCACCGATGCCGAACGCAACGCCGACAAGCAGCGGAGGCGAGCGATCCTCGGCCAGGGTGGCGGTGCCGATGTCGGCGATCGACGCCGCGACATGGCGAGCGACGGCGTCGTCGCCGAGGTGATCTACCCGACGTTCGGGCTGTTCATCGACCTGCTCGAGGATCCCGACCTCGCGGTGACCTGCGCGCGGGTCTACAACGACTGGCTCGCCGAGACGTTCATCGGCCAGGGCCCCGAGTTCGTACCCAGCGCGGTCGTGCCGATTCGCGACGTGGCCTCGGCCACGGCGGAGATGGAGCGCATCGCCGCGCTCGGCTTTCGTTCGGCGCTCATCCCCACGACGCCTCCCGTCGGCGTGCCCTACAACCGCGGCGACTACGGCCCGATCTGGGAGGTGGCGGCGGCGGCCGGCATCCCGTTGTCGCTCCACACCGGAACCGGCGCGCTCCCGAGCCAGGAGAAGGGCCCGGGCGGGGCGATCATCAACTACGCGAAGGTCGGACTCCTGTCGGCGGAGACGCTCTGCTATTTCGCGGCGTCGGGCGTGCTCGAACGCCATCCCGGATTGCGGCTCGTGTTCGTCGAGAGCGGTGCCGGTTGGTATCCGTACTGTTGCGAGCGCATGGACGAGGCCTTCGAGGAACACGAGCAGTGGGTGAACCCGAAGCTCGCCGCACCGCCGAGCCACTACGCGACGACCCAGTGCTTCGTCACGCTCGGTGCCGATCGCGCACCGCTGCTCGCCCGCGAGATCACCGGGATCGAACCGTTGCTGTGGGCGAGCGACTACCCACACCCTGAAGGGACCTACCCGCACAGCCAGGCGACCGTCGCGCGCATCTTCGATGGGTTGAGCGAGTCGGAACTGCAGGCCGTGGTCCACGACAACGCGGCGCGGTTGTACGGCCTCGACGGAGTCGGCGCATGACCGAACTCACCATGCGCGGCAAGACAGCAATCGTTGGCGTGGGCGCGACGCCGTACACCAAACGCGGCGAATCACTGCCGCAGCTCCCGATGGAACTCGCCGCCAAGGCGTTGCTCGCGGCCTGCGCGGACGCGGGCCTGTCGGTGCACGACGTCGACGGTTTCGCGCTCTACTCGATGGGGTTCGACACGAGTCTGTTCGCCCAGTGGCTCGGGATCGACGTGCGGTTCACCGGCATGCTCACCGGCGGGGGCGGTGGTGCGGCCGGGTCGGTCGGACTCGCGGCGGCCGCGATCGTGAGCGGTCAGGCCGACTGCGTCGCGTCGATCATGACCCTGCAACAGGCAGCCTCGCGATTCGGTGCGAGCTATGCGCCGCGCGGCAAGCCGGGCGCGACGTACAGCGCGCCGCCGTCGCCGGAGGGGAGCTTCATCCAGCCGTCGGGCCTGATGGGGCCGGGCCAGATGTTCGCGGTGCTCGCGCAGCGGCACATGCACCTGTACGGCACGCGACGCGAGGATTTCGCCGAGGTCGCGATCAGTACGCGCAACAACGCGATCCGGCGTCCGACGGCGCTCATGCAGCACGAACTCACGCTCGACGCCTACTTCGACGCACGAATGATCGCGGACCCGTTGTGTCTCTTCGACTTCTGCCTCGAGTGCGACGGCGCGGTCGCGGTGATCACGATGAGTGCCGAACGCGCCCGCGACTGCAGGCAACGGCCCGTGTACATCGCCGCGTCGGCGAACGGCGGTGCCGGCCGGTGGGGGCAGGCGATCACGTGGTTCGGAATGCCCGACGAGTACTTCGCGTCGAGCGGCCATCGCCCGGTCGCCGCCGACGCCTACCGCATGGCCGGCATCGGTCCGGCCGACGTCGACGTCGCGCTGTTGTACGACCATTTCACCCCGATGGTCATCATGCAGCTCGAGGACTATGGGTTCGCACCCATCGGCGAGGGCGGCCGCTTCGTCGCCGATGGCAACATTCGTTGGCCGAGCGGTTCGTTGCCGGTCAACACGCACGGCGGCAACCTGAGCGAGGCGTACATCATCGGGATGACGCACGTGAAGGAGGCCGTCGAGCAACTGCGCGGCACCGCGATCAACCAGGTCGACGGCGCCGAGGTCGCACTCGTCACGGGTGGCCCCGCGTCGATCCCCGTCAGCAACCTGATCCTCCACTCCTGAGGTGCCTCCGATGCAGGGTGTTCCCCCCGCCGACATCATCCAGCTCATGCCCACGGTGTGGACCGAGCCGTTCTGGCAGGCCACGGCCGAACATCGACTCGTGCTGCCGCGCTGCACCGAGTGCGGCGAGTACCGGTTCCCCCCGACACCGTTCTGTGGTTCGTGCAGCGCGCAGACCGTCGAGTGGATCGAGCACGACGGCCGCGGCACGATCTACAGCTTCACGGTGATTCGTCACGCGGTGATTCCCGATGTCCGCGACGCGCTCCCCTTCGTCGCGGCCGTCGTCGAGTTGCCGGGGACCGGCGGCTGCCGTCTCGTCGGCAACGTCGTCGGTGTCAGGCCGGAGGAGGTACGGATCGGTCACGACGTCGCGATCGACTGGTACGACGTGCGTGAGGGTGAGACGGTACCGGTGTTCCGCCTGCGATGATCACGACCGGATGACCGCGACCACATGACCACCGACACGGCCCGCCTCTCCCTCGCCGACGTCGTCGCGCAGCACGCGCGCTCGCGGCCCGGCGAACTCGCTATCGGCGACGGCGACCTGCGCCTGTCGTGGCTCGACTTCGATCGCAGGGTGGAACGGTGCGCGGCCGCGTTGAGCGCCGCAGGAGTGAGCGTGGGCGACCGCGTGTTGTGGCTCGGCCAGAACAGCTTTCGCGTGCAGGAGTTGCTGGTGGCATGCGCACGGCTCGGGGCCGGGTTCTGCCCCGCGAACTGGCGCCAGTCGGCCGCCGAGATCGCGTTCGTGGTCGACGACCTTTCGCCCACGGTGGTGTTCACCCAGGAACAGGAGGTCGGCGACACCGTCGACGCGGGCCTCGCGCTCGCCGACCATCGCGCCGCGATCATCGTTCCGCACGACGACCCCGACGGTGGGTACGGGGCCTGGCTCGCCCGCGCCCCGGCCACCGAGGCACCGCGGACCGGCGCGAGCGATGCCGCGGTCCTGTTCGTCTACACGGCGGCATTCGGCGGCCGACCGAACGCGGCAATGCTGTCGAACCGCGCGATTCTCGCGCAGGCGGTCTTGATGGCCCCATGGATGGGAGTGCACGCCGGGCACCGCTACCTGAACGCCGGTCCGCTGTTCCACGTCGGCGTGTTCATGGAGAACTTCGCGACGCTCGTGGCCGGTGGGGCGAACGTGTTCGTGCGCCGCAGCGACGGTGAGGATCTGTGCCGGACGGTCGAGACGTTCCGCTGCACGTCCGGGTACATCGTCGGGCCGATGGTCGACGCCGTCGTCGCCGCGAACACCGGAGGTCGCTTCGACCTGTCGTCGCTGCGCGGCAAGCGCGGTCACCCGGACTACGACACATGGGTCGGGGTCGATGACTCGCCGTGGGGCCGCAGCCCGGGCGGATACGGCCAGACCGAGACCATGGGCATGCAGACGTTCAACCTGCTCGCCGACCGAGACGCGATCGGCACGCACGGCCGGCCCTCGCCGCTCGTGCAAGTTCGCGTCGTCGACCCCGACGATCGTGAGGTCGCCGCCGGCGAAATCGGCGAGATCGTCGTGCGCGGAACAACCGTGATGAACGGCTACTGGAACCGGCCGGAGTTGAACGCGGAGCGTGCACGCGGCGGCTGGCACCACACCAACGACCTCGGACGTTACGAAGCCGACGGGACCTTCACGTTCGTGGGCCCGAGAACCCGGATGCTCAAGAGCGCAGCCGAGAACATCTACCCGATCGAGGTCGAGAACGCGCTGCGCAGCCATCCCGCGGTGGCCGACGCCGCGGTGATCGGCGTGCCCGACGACACCTGGGTGCAGAGCGTCAAGGCGATCGTCGTCGTCGCCGCGGACGCGCACGCCTCTGCCGAGGAGTTGATCGAGCACTGCCGCGGGCGCATCGCCGGATACAAGAAGCCGCGTACCGTGGAGTTCGTCGATGCACTTCCCCGCGTCGGCTTCGCCGTCGACTACGACGCGCTCGACGCGACGTTCGGCGGCGGCAACTACCCCGGCGGCACCACCCGCAGCACCTGACGGCACTGCCTGCCGCCGCGGTCAGTTGCCGAAACCGGTGCGGTCGCGCGCTGCCGGGTGGAGGTACTCGATGGGGTCCTGCAGGTCGCCGAAGTAACCGAGCGCGTAGGCGCCACGCCGATACCCGATGAGCTGCGCAAGACCGACGTCGAGCTCGCGGGCGACCTCGGGCGGGCAGGCGAGGTACTGGTTCTCCTCCTGCCGCAGCCAACTGAGCGTGTACCCGACGTTGATGCCGAGCCTGGTCGAGTCGGTCGTGTTGGCCCCACCGCCGTGATAGAGCGAGCCGAGGTAGAGCAACACCGAACCGCGGGTCATCTCCGCGGGAACTGTCTCTTCGTATCCGGGCCGGAGCTTGTCGGGCCAGCGGTTGCTCCCCGGGATCACCCGGGTCGCGCCATTGGCCTCGGTGAAATCGGTGAGGGCCCACATCGTGTGGCACTCGACCTCGAAGCCGGCGGGGAACGAGAAGAAGTCGAACGCCCATTGGTCGCGATGCACGAGCTGGCCGGCTTCGTGCGGCCCGATCGCGATGACCTGGGTGAGGTGCAGTTGATAGCTCGTCGCGTGGTCACCGAGCACGCGATCGAGTGCCGCGATCACGATCGGGTGGTTCGCGATCGGTCGGAACGCGGGCGACCGCGCGATCAACGACCCCGTTCGCCTGGTCGCGATGCCGGTGAAGTCGTCGGTCCCGGCGGCCGTGGCGTCGAGGAACGGGCGCAACTCCGACTCGAGTCGGTCGAGATGCTCCGCGGCGACGACGTCTTCGACGACCACACACCCCTCGGCGCGCAGATGCGACTCGATCACGTCGGCCGTCGCGGTGGCGGCGACCCGGGGTACGTTCGGCGTGCTCATCCGCCCAGTCTGCCCGGTACCTCCGGGCGTGCCCAGCTCCGGAGGCCCCATGACCATCCTCGACCGGTTCCGACTCGACGATCGCGTCGCGATCGTGACCGGCGCCGGCAAGGGCATCGGTCGCGGCACGGCGATCGCCCTCGCCGAGGCCGGCGCCGATGTCGTGATCGCGGCTCGCACCGAATCGGATCTCGACGCCACCGCCGCCGAGGTCCGCGACCGCGGCCGTCGGGCGGTGGTGGTCCCGACCGACGTCACGGTCACCGAGCAGCTCCGAACGCTCGTCGACCGGGCGGTCGCCGAACTCGGCCGGATCGACATCGTCGTCAACAACGCCGGCGGCTGGCTCCCCCGGCCGGTGCTCGGCACGAGCGAGCGAAACCTGGAGGCCGCGCTGCGCTTCAACGTGACCCAGGCGTTCCTCCTGACCCAGCTCGCGATCCCGCACCTCGCCGCGACCGAGCGCGGTGCGGTGGTCAACATCTCGAGTCGGGCCGCCTCGATGGTGCAGCCGATGTTCACCGCCTACGCGGCAGCGAAGGCGGCGCTCTCGATGATGACGCGCGCGATGGCGCCCGAGCTCGCGCCCAAGGTCCGCATCAACGCGATCGAGGTCGGCGGGGTCGAGACCGAGGCACTCGCGCAGGTGCTCACCGACCCGAGCATCCGACAACAACTCGTCGACCACACGCCGATGCGCCGCGTCGGTCACCCCGACGACGTCGCGGCGGCGGTGCTCTACCTCGCGAGCGATGCCGCGAGCTTCGTGACCGGCAAGGTGTTCGAGATCGACGGCGGCGTCGAGCACCCCGCCTTCACGGTCCCGTTCCGGCCCTTGTGACCGCGGCCGCGCCGTGCAGGAGCGGCAGATCGAGGTAGGTCTTGATCCCTGGTTCCGCGGCGACGACGGCGGGGATCGCGTTGACGCAGTGCATCGCCGGCGCGACGAGCCCGATCTCGGGGTGCTCGCCGACGACCGGCGGGTGCAGTCCGTGGAACGTGACCGCGAGCGGCGGTTCGGCATCGAACTCGACCTCGAAGCGCTGCTCACCGAGCCGCCAGTCGGGGTCGAGGTGGCCATCGCCCATGAACCAGTTGACCCGCACGGTGATGACGGGTTCGCCGTCGACGGTGCCCTGCCAACAGAAGCGCTGCGCGGCGACCCTGCCGGCAGCGATCGGCCCCGACGGGGTATCGACCTCGCGGGTCGCGACCGCCATCTCATGCGTCGTGCGCTTGTCGGGGTCGAGCCGGAATCCGAGGGCGTCGGCGACCATGTCGATCGACTGCAAGAAACCGTTCGCGAGCACCTTGAGCATCGGTGACTGCGCGGCGATCTCGGGCGGCTGGCCGAACAGCATGATCTCGCGCACGACCGAGGCGGCGCCGTAGTTGCGGATGTCGCTGAACTCCTCCATCCGCACGTGTCGGATGTCGCGACACAGCGCCGAGAGCGTGAGCGGGAACCGCTCGGTGATCCCACCGGGATGGATGCCGGTGCCGTGCAGCGTCGACCGGCCGCGTTCGCACGCCGCGACGAGTTCGTCGTTGCGTCGATCGGCCCGCGGGTAGATCCAGCCGCAGGGCGTGACGACGTTCTTGCCCGACTCGAGCAGCCGGATGAGGTCGCCGTCGCTCGCCATCATCGGCGAGTACACGACGATGTCGGCGTCGAGTGCGCACAGCTCATCGAGGGAGTTCGTCGCCGCCACGCCGAGCGGGCCGACCCCCGCGAGTTCGCCGGCATCGACGCCCACCTTGTCGGGGTCGTACGCGTAGCAACCGACGAGTTCGAGGTCTGGTCGTGCCACCACCCCCTTGATCGCCTCGACACCGACGTATCCGGTCGCCCACTGGATCACTCGGTAGGGCGCGGTGCGCTCCGGTCTCATCTGGCTCCTCCGGTCGTGGTCGGTCCGATCGCCCGCCAGACGCGCTCGGGGGTGCACGGCATGTCGACATGGCGGACACCGAGGTGGGCGAGCGCGTCGACCACCGCGTTGTGCACCGCGGGCGTCGAGCCGATCGTCCCCGACTCGCCGATGCCCTTGGCGCCGAGCGGGTTGCGTGGCGTGAGGGTCTCCATCGGGACCCGTTCGAAGCTCGGGAACTCCGCCGCCGACGGGAACGCGTAGTCGAGGAACGTCGCGGTGAGCGGGTTGCCGTCGGCGTCGTAGCGCACCTCCTCCCACAGCGCCTGCGCGACGCCCTGGGCGACCCCGCCGTGCACCTGCCCGGCGACGATGACCGGGTTCATGACCCGACCGCAGTCGTCGCACGCGACGAAGCGCGCGAGTTCGACACGACCGGTGTCGAGGTCGACCTCGACGACCGCGACGTGCGCCCCGAACGGGAAGGTCGCGCCCTCCGGCGCGACGTCGTGCTCCGCGAGCAACGTGTGGCCCTCGTCGGCGGCGAACCGGGCCGCGACGTCGGCCCACCCGACCGATCGCGCCGGAGTCCCGGCGACGTGGAACTCGCCACGCTCGGTGTCGAGCACCATGTCGGCGGGGTTGGCCTCGAGTAGTTCGGCCGCGAGCGCGCGGGCGATCTCGACGACGTCGCGCGCCGACGCGACGATCGGCGGACCGCCGGCCTGGAGCGAACGCGACCCACCGGTGCCGTTGCCGCGCGCGACATCGTCGGTGTCGCCGTGGCGCACCTCGATGTTCGCCATCGGGATCCCGGTCTCCTCGGCCACGAGCATCGCGAACACCGTGTCGTGACCCTGTCCGTGCGCCGAGGTCCCGGTGCGCACGATCGCGCCGCCGTCGGCCGTGATCTCGACCGAGCCGAACTCCCCTTCGCCACCCGGATTCGTGATCTCGACGTAGGTCGAGACACCGATCCCGAGCACACGCCGGTCGTCGCGCGCCCACCGGTCGGCCTGTTCGGCGCGGAGCGCTCCGTAATCGGCGGCGGCGAGCACACGGTCGAGCGCGCCGCCATAGTCGCCGGTGTCGTAGTGGGCCTTCGTCGGCGTGACGTACGGGAACTGGTCGGCGGTGAGCAGATTGCGTCGCCGGATCTCGACGGCGTCGATCCCGATCTCGGCGGCGAACAGGTCGACGATGCGTTCGATCGCCGCCGTCGCCTCGGGTCGGCCCGCGCCGCGGTACGCCTCGACCGGGCAGGTGTTGGTGACGACCGAGGTGACCTCGACGTCGACCTGATCGAGCGCATAGACGCCGGGCGCCATCATGCGGGTGAGGAACGGCAGCATGGCCCCGCCGATCGGGTACGCGCCCGCGTCCTGAACGATGCGGAGGCGATACCGCTCGAGCGTTCCGTCACGGCGTCCGCCGAGTTCCGCGTACTGCACCTGCCCGCGGCCGTGCACGAGCGTCGTCATCGACTCGGTCCGCGTCTCGACCCACCGCACCGGGCGCCCGAGGCGGCGCGCCAGCCAGGGCAACAGCACCTCTTCGGGCGCGGTCCCACCCTTGGCACCGAACCCGCCGCCCACGTCGGGGGTGACCACGTGCACCTGGTCGACGTCGAGTCCGAGCGCGGCGGCGAGGCCGTCGCGGGTCGAGTGGGGGTTCTGTGTGCACGACCAGACCGTCACCCGTCCGTCGGCCTCGACGCGGGCCGCGCTCGCCCGGGCTTCGAGCGGGCAGGGCGCCAGGCGCTGGTTAACGATGCGTTGGCGGACCACGACCTCGCAGCCGTCGAAGTAGTCGTCGCCGTGGCGTGGCGCGGCGTGGATCGCGACGTTCGTTCCCGCCTCGGGGAACAGCAGGGGGGCGTCCTCGGCCAGGGCGGCCTCGACATCGACGACGACCGGCAGGGGGTCGGAATCGACGATCACGAGTTCGGCGGCGTCGACGGCGGCAGTGCGGGTCTCGGCCACGACGATCGCGACGATCTCGCCGACGAACCGGACCGTGTCGATCGCGACCTTCGGTCGCGCCATGACCGCGGGAACGCGCCGATTGGGGAGAGCGTCGAACGCCAGGTCGACGTCGGCCCCGGTGAGCGCGGCCACGACCCCCGGTGCGGTCAGCGCCGCCGACACGTCGACGACGATTCGTGCGTGCGCGCTCGTCGCCCGCACGTACACCACGTGGAGCGCGCCCGGGATGGGAAGATTGTCGATGTAGCGATCGCCACCGGTGAGGAAGCGAGGGTCTTCTGTCCGAAGGACGCGGGTACCGAGGATGCTCACGGCGGGCAGTGTGCCAGGTCGTCGTGCCGGGTGTCTCACGATCGCCGACGCGGGCGTCTCACGATCGCCGACGCGGGCGTCTCACGATCGCGGTGCGCATGGGCGAGAATGGCCGGGTCATGACCGATGCACCGACACCTGCCCGGAGCGGTTCGCTCCCCTACCTCCCCGGGCTCGACGGGCTTCGTGCGCTCGCGGTCGCCGCGGTGCTGATCTACCACGCCGGCGATGCGAGCCGCGGCGGCATCCAGTGGTTGCACGGCGGCTACCTCGGTGTCGAGGTGTTCTTCGTCATCTCCGGCTACCTCATCACCTCGCTGTTGATCCTCGAACACCGGCGGAATCGCACGAACGACTTCGTGCAGTTCTGGCGGCGGCGCATCCGCCGCCTGCTCCCCGCACTCTGGGTGATGATCGCGGTCAGCACGACATACGCAGTGGTGTTCCTCCGCGACGAGGTCGCCCGGTTGCGCGGCGACATCGTCGCCGCGTTCTTCTACGTCACGAACTGGTACCAGATCGCGACATCGTCGTACGTCGGCAACACGATCGAGGACAACAGCCGCCCCTCGATCTTCAAGCACCTCTGGTCGCTGGCGGTCGAGGAGCAGTACTACTTCATCTGGCCGATCGTGTTCCTGCTCCTGATGCGCGCCGTCGGCCCCGATCGGATGCGGCGGCTCGTGCTCTGGGCAGCGTGCGCCTCGGGCGTGTGGATGGCCGCCCTGTCGACCTTCGACTGGCTGCCGTCTTCGGTCGATTTCGATGATCCCCTCGTCGACCCCACGCGCCTCTACGAGGGCACCGACACGCGAGCCGCCGGGCTGCTCCTCGGATCCTGGCTCGCGTTCGTGTGGCTCCCGACACGCGTCACGACGCGCGTCGGGCGAGGTGCTCCGATCCTCATCGACGCCGCGGCGGTGCTCGCGCTCGCCTGGCTGTTCCGCCTCCATCAGACGACCGGATTCGACAGCGCGTTCTTGTACCGCGGTGGCATGTTCCTCGTCTCCGCCCTCACGTGTGTGCTGATCGTCGCCACGGTGCACCCGGCGTCGCGTGCCGGTTCCGTGCTCGGAAACCCGGTGTTCCGTTGGATCGGCCTGCGCAGCTACGGGATCTACCTGTGGCACTGGCCGGTGTTCCAGGTGACGCGCCCCGGTGAGGAGGTGCCCGTCCACGGGATCGCGAACCTGGCGCTACGGCTCGCGCTCACCCTCGCGCTCGCGCAGTTCTCGTACCGTTGGGTCGAGATCCCGATCCGGAGTGGCGCGGTCGCCCGCTGGGTCATCCGGTGGCGCAGTGACGATGCACCCCTGTCGCTCGCCTGGCGGCGGCGCTGGACGATGTCGATCGCGGCCGGGACCGCGATCGCGATGGCGGTCGGCACCGCGGTGTTCGCGGCCGAGACGAACTGCGACGCCGATCCGCTGGGTTGTCGCGCACAGACCGACGAGGTCGACGAGATCCCCGACTTCGGGCCCGACCCGACCCGTCCCACGGCGACGACCGCGCCCTCGGGTGCAACGACCGCGAGCAGCGGCGCGGGCAACACGACCGCGCCATCGGCGACGACCGCGCCGGGCGCGTCCACGAGCGTCACGACCGTCCCCGACGATCCCGCGACGCGCAACGTCGTGGCGATCGGGGATTCGGTGATGCTCGGCGCGTCCGACAACCTCCGCGGCGTGTTCCCCGGCGCTTTCGTCGACGCGACGGTGAGTCGCGCCCCGGTCGGCGGCGTCACCCGGCTCGAGGAGATCGCCGCGGCCGACGGACTCGCCAACGTCGACGTCGTGGTCGTGCACCTCGGGACGAACGGCAACTGGGGTGCGGGCGACTTCGACCGCATGATGGTGTCGCTGGCCGAGATTCCGCTCGTCGTCGTGGTCAATGCGCGCATGCCGCGCTCGTGGGAACCGACGGTCAACGCGTACCTCGCGGTCGAGACGAAGGGGTACGACAACGTCGTGCTCCTCGACTGGCACCGGATCGCCAACGAACCGATCGCAGGCGAGCAGAACTGGTTCGCGAACGACGGTTTCCACCTCAACGCTGCCGGTCGCGCCGCGTACTCCGCCGCGATCCTCGCCGTGGTCGAAGCTGCAGGCCGATGACCGACACCACCGCGAACCCCGGCGGCATCACCGACGGCATCCCCGTCGTGGATCTCGCCGCGCCGCTCGCCGACGTCGGGCGCGCGATCGATCGGGCGTGTCGCGAGGTCGGGTTCTTCTGTGTGATCGGACACGGCGTCGATCCCGCGCTCGTCCCCACGCTCGACCGCGCGGCCCGCGACTTCTTTGCCCGCCCCGACGCCGACAAGGCGCACATCGCGATGCGGCTCGGCGGACCGGCCTGGCGCGGCTGGTTCCCACTCGGCGGCGAGTTGACCTCGGGAGTACCCGACCACAAGGAGGGTCTCTACTTCGGTCGTGAGTTGCCGAGCGACGACCCGCGCGTCGTCGCCGCGACCCCGCTGCACGGCCCCAACCTGTTCCCCACCGAACCGGTCGCGCTCCGCGGCGCCGTGCTCGACGCGATCGAGGCCCTCACCGGTGTCGGGCGGCGGGTCCTCGCCGCGATGGCCGTCGGGCTCGGGCTCGCGCCCGATTGGTTCGAGCGCAACCTGACGGCCGATCCCACGGTGCTCTTCCGGATCTTCCGCTATCCGCCCCAGCCGCGCGACGCGTCCGACACCTGGGGCGTCCGTGAGCACACCGACTACGGGCTCATCACCGTGTTGGCGCACGACGGTACGCCCGGCCTCCAGGTCTGTGCGCCCGACCGGTCGGGGCGCCCCGAATGGCTCGACGTCCCGACGATCGAGGGGGCATTCGTCGTCAACATCGGCGACATGCTCGAAAAGCTCACCGCCGGCCGTTGGCGTTCGACGCCGCACCGTGTCCGTCACCACGGCATCGGCGCGGACGGGCGCGCCGATCACGATCGGCTGTCGTTTCCATTGTTCCTCGACCCGAGCTGGGACGCGACCGTGGTACCACTCCCGCTCGACGCGGCGACCGCCGGCGCGCCGCCGGCGCGAGGGTCGGCGCGGTGGGACGCGTCGGATCCGCTCGCGTGGACGGGTCGCTACGGCGACTACCTCACCGCGAAGGTCGCCAAGGTGTTCCCCGAGTTGTTCAGCGCGCTCGGCTGATCCGTTCGCGCAACAACGCGAGCGTGTCGAGGTCGGTCACCGTCGCGTTCGCCCGTTCGGTGCTCGCGATGCCGATGTGCTCCGGTTGCCAGCGCGCGCCCATCCCTGCGGTACACGCTGCCGCCACCCAGCCGGTGACTGCCTGGAGCCGGTAGTCGTCCCACATCGTCGCGACGTCGACCTCGACTCCCGCTGCGGCGAGCCCGACGCAGTACCGTTCGATCCACCGCCGCTCCTCGGCGCGACGAAGTTCTGTCGGGACCGAGTTGCAGAGAAAGTACGCGACGTCGCGCATCCCCGGCGCGCAGCCGACGACCGCCCAGTCGAGGAATCCGGGGGCATCGCCGAACGCGAACATGTTGCCGAGGTGCGCGTCGCCGTGCACGAGGGTCTTGGCGCCTGCCGCGATCGCCGGCGCGATCGCGTCGGCGTGATCGCAGTAGAACTCGGCGAACGCGAGGAACTCCGGAGGCATTCGCGACCCGAACGCTTCGATCGCCATCGCGACGAACGGTCGCCCGCCGGCGCCGTACCCGCGGGTGCGGCGCTCGATCCACGCCAGGTCGCCGTCGGCGGCGAAGCGGTCGCTGTCCCAGAAGCGTCCGTGCAACGCCGCGAACGCGTCGATGATCCCGTCGATCAGGACCGACAGACCAGGATCGTTCTGGTGGGGCTCGCGTGCCCCCGCAGCGATCAGATCCTCGAGCACCATGACGTAACGCCTGGTGTCGTCGTGGGCCGACCACCACGGTTGCGGAATCCGCATCGGGATCTCCGGCGCGAGCTCCGCGTAGAAGCGTGCCTCGGCGACGCCCATCCCCTGTTCGTCGACGAACGAGCGCTGGCTCACGTCGAAGGGAGCGAGCTTCACGAAGACCGACGAGGGGATGTCGGCGTGACCGTGGTACAACGCGACCCGGGCGCGACCGGTGGTGCCCGAATGAGCGTCGAGTACTTCGATCGAGTCGATCTCGACGCCGAACCCGGCGCCGAACCACGCCGCGTCGAGCTCGTCGACCTCGAGGGGGATTCCGGGTTCGTGCATCGCGCTCACACTACGGTCGAGGGACCAGTCGCCGCGGTCGCACCGCCCGCGGCAGCCCTCGAGCCCCTCCTCTGGCCTCTGGAGCCCACGATGTCCGACCTCGCCATCCATGCCGCAGGTCTCGCGCGCCGCTTCGGCGATCTCGACGCGGTCGCCGGCGTCGACCTCGCGATCCCCCGGCGCGAGATCTACGGCTGCCTCGGTCCCAACGGCGCCGGC
>SXJQ01000023.1 GCA_005779345.1 Actinomycetota bacterium | reverse complement strand
CCACCGCCAGCAGCATCGGATCCCAGGCTCCGGCGTTCGCGACATAGGTCCCGAGCCGGATCGTCTCGGTGACGGCCGCCGCCGCAGCCAGCGCCACGAAGGGGCTGCCGTCGACCCGGGGTGATCCGCGACGAACAGGTGCGAGAGCCCGTCGGTCTCGGCACGCCGGGCCAACGCGGCCCACGCTGCACCGTCGACGAACCGGGCCTGGAGGTTGAACGCGATCGGTGTCGTCTCGGGTACCGTCACGCCGGGCAACGCTACGCGCACCCGCCATGCGCAGCAGATCACCACGGAGGTCCACCGATGCGAGCAGACGATCTGATTCTGGTGAGCGTCGACGACCATCTCGTCGAGCCGCCGACGATGTTCGAGGGGCGGCTCGCGTCGCGGTTCGTGGAGGCCGCGCCGCGCATCGTTCGCACCGACGACGGTGCCGACGTCTGGACGTTCAACGGCACGGTCATTCCCAACATCGGGCTCAACGCGGTCGCGGGCCGACCGCGCGAGGAGTACGGCATCGAGCCGACGGCGTTCGACGAGATGCGCCCGGGGTGCTTCGACATCCACGAACGCATCAAGGACATGAACGCGGGCGGCATCCTCGCCTCCATGTGTTTCCCGAGTTTTCCCGGCTTCGCGGCCCGGCTCTTCTCCGCGACCCCCGACAAGGACCTCGCGCTCGCGGTCTTGCAGGCCTACAACGACTGGCACGTCGAGGAGTGGTGCGGCGCCTACCCGGGTCGCTTCATCCCGATGGGCCTGCCGGTGCTCTGGGACGCCGAACTCGCCGCGGCCGAGGTGCGCCGGCTCGCGGCGAAGGGCGTGCACTCGATCACGTTCACCGAGAACCCCCACAAGCTCGGACAGCCGTCGTTCCACGAAGCCCACTGGGATCCGCTCTGGGCCGCCTGTAGTGACGAGAACGTCGTCGTGTCGATCCACCTCGGCAGCTCCGGCGAACTCGTGGTGACGGCACCGAACGCGCCGATCGACGTGATGATCACGCTGCAACCGATGAACATCTGTCAGGCGGCCGCCGACCTGTTGTGGTCGCGCATCCCCAAGCAGTTCCCCGACCTGAAGCTCGCACTCAGCGAGGGCGGCACCGGCTGGATCCCGTACTTCCTCGATCGGCTCGACCGCACCTATGAGATGCACCACCTCTGGACCGGCCAGGACTTCGGGTCCGACCGGCCGAGCGACGTCTTCCGCCGCCACTTCCTCACCTGCTTCATCGCGGACCCGGTGGGGATCCGGCTCCGCGACCTGATCGGCATCGACAACATCGCGTGGGAGTGCGACTACCCGCACTCCGACTCGTCGTGGCCCGAGGCCCCCGAGGAGCTCGCCGCGGTCGCTGCCGAGGTGCCCGACGACGAGCTCGCCAAGATCACCCACGAGAACGCGATGCGCTGGTATTCGTTCGACCCGTTCGCGCACCGGAGTCGGGAGCGCTCGACGGTCGCGGCGTTGCGCGCCGAGGCCGTGGGACACGACGTCGCCACCCGCAGTTTCGACCACGGTCGCTTCGAGCGTCAGCAGGGCATCAACGCGGCCGACATCGCCGCGCGCGCGACCGCCTGACACCGCCGCGCTGTCCCTCCGAAGCGCCGTCGGTGGCGGATCCGTGGGACAGCGGCGTCGGTGGCGGATTCGTGGGACAGCGGCGTCGGCGGTGCAGTCAGAACTGGAGTACGCCGCGGGCGAGCTTGCCCTGGTGCATGTCGTCGAGCACGGTGTGGAACTCCGCGTGCGGGTACACCTGGCTGACGAGTTCGTCGAGCAGCACCTTGCCGCGCAGGTAGAGCTCGGCGATCATCGGGAAGTCGTGGTGCGGTCGGGCGGTGCCGTACCGGCAACCCATGATCCCCTTGTCGATGTACACGAACGACGTGAAGATCGACTTCTCCAACTGGGCGCTCGCCGGCGGGACGCCGACCGCGACCGCGTTGCCACCCCACTCGAGACAATCGAGCGCATCGTGGAGCACCTTGGGCACGCCAGTGCACTCGAACGCCCAGTCAACACCGCCGGGGTTATACATGCCCTTGCCGCCCGGCAGCAGGTCGCGCACCGCGTCGGCGACCGAGTCGACCTCGGTCGCGTTGATCCAATCGGTCGCGCCGAACTGGCGGGCGAGCGCCTCCTTCTGTGGGAGCGTGTCGATGGCGATGACGCGCGCTGCACCCGAGAGGCGCAACGCCTGGATGGCGTTGAGCCCGACCCCACCGACGCCGAACACCGCAGCGGTCTCCCCCGCTGCCACCTTGGCGCGGTTGAGCACCGCGCCCATGCCGGTGATGACACCGCAGCCGATGAGGCACGCGGAGCTGAGCGGCACCGATGGGTCGATGCGTACCGCTTGGATCGCGTCGATCACGGTCCGCTCGGAGAAGCACGACGCCGCCGCGAAGTTGAACGTCGGCGTGCCCTGGTAGGTGAACGGCCGCGTCATGTTGCCGATCGAACTCCGACACCGAGTCGGGAATCCCCGCGCGCACGCAGAGCAACGACCGCAGTTCGCCAACGTCGAGATCACGACATGGTCGCCGGGGGTCACGGTCGTGACCGCGGCACCGACCTCCTCGACGATGCCGGCGCCTTCGTGGCCCATCGCACACGGGGTCGGGAACGGGATGGTGCCGTCGAGGACCGAGAGGTCGCTGTGGCAGACCCCGGCGTTGACCATCTTGACGACGACCTCGTGCGCGGCGGGCGCCCGCACCTCCAACTCGTCGGTCACGACGGCCTGGCCGTCGCCGACGAACACGATCCCGCGCATCTGGTTCCTCCCCGTGTTTCACCGGCCGGCCCGGTTCGGGCTCTGGCCGCGTCCGGGCGCCGACGTTAGCCCGTACCTAGAACACGTTCTACGCTGCGCGTCATGACCGCGCACCCCCTCCTCGACGACGCCGCCGGCCCGTTCGATCCCGACCTCACGCTCGCCTCGCTCTCGCGCAAGGCGCTCGCCGTGCTCGGCCGCGAGTGGCTTCTCATCGGCCACCTCCAAGACCGCGTCGGGATGCCGCTCGTGCTCTCCCAACACCCCGCCGAGGAGATGGCCGCGGTCGCGATCGAGGAGTGGATGGCGGCGAGCCCGATCTATTCGTTGCGGACGCAACGCACCCTCAACTTCGCCGACGGCGACGTGCCGACGATCTGCAAGAACATCCAGCTCGACATCGGCGCACCGCACCAATTCCTCGACTTCCGCTTCCAGATCACCGATCGCCACCATGGCGAGTTCTGGCTCGACCATTGCGGCGCGCTGATGGACGCCGAGCCGATGGGCGAGGAGTACGTGCAGCGGATGTGTCACGACATCGAAGATCCGACGTTCGACGCGACCGCGGCGGCCACGAACCCGTACGCCAAGATCCGGCCGCTCCACCGACCGCCGCGCGTGCCGGCCGATCGTTCGCCGCACTGCCACTGGACGATCGAGATCGACGAGTCGACCGAGCCATACCTCCAACACGACAACCTCCAGATCGTCGGCAACAGCCTCCTCGCTTCGATCGGCCTCGTCGACCCCGGCACCGACGCAGAGCCCGGAGGCTGGGCCGACTACTCCGGCGAGCTCGATCCCGACTTCTGCCTCGAGGACCTGTCGCACCGAGCCCTCGTGCTCGCCTTGCAGGAGGTCGCGATCCAGACGCATCTCCTCGCGCGGGCGTTCCTCACCTGTGTCGCGCAGCGGTGGGGCGACGCCGAAGCGGCCGACCACAACCCCGGTGTCTTCAGCGGCGTCGCCGGAATCGGAGCGGAGCGGATCATCGCCGCGCTCCGCATCCACGGGCACGACGCAGACGCGCTCGCCAAGGTCCTCCAACTCCACCCCGTGTTCCACCCCCGCACCTACATCGCACCGCGCATCGAAGTGCTCGACCCCGCCACCGTGCGCTTCGCGCTCGACGACGCACCCTGCTTCCGCGAAGGCGACCCGTACTCCTGGCTCCACACGTTCGAGGTCGCGGGCGACTCGCATCCCGCGCTCGACGCGATCGCGTACGCCGTCGACCCCCATGCGCACAGCAGACGCGTCGAGCCGAGACCTGGTGAACGGCACGCGTTCGTCATCGAGATCGACCCGACCGCGCCGCCGGCGCGCCAGACCGGATTCGTGTCGCTGGCGAAGATCAGCACCGGCGCGACCGTGACCTTCCTCCCCCGCCGCGAGGTGCGACGCTGATGCTCGAGATCACCGACCACGGCCGCGTCCGTCTCATCGCGCTCGACCGACCCGACGCGCTCAATGCGATGAACAACGCGCTGTACTGGGCGAGCGCCGACGCGCTGCGCGACGCCGCGGCCGATCCGGAGGTGGCCGTCGTCGTCGTGACCGGCAACGGCCGCGCGTTCTGCGCCGGCCAGGACATGATGGAGATGAGCACGGTCGCGGTCGACCAGCGTGGCCACGGCTTCCCGGTCTTCACCGACGGTCTCACGACGTTCCGCAAACCGATCCTCGCCGCGGTCAATGGGCTCGGGGTCGGGATCGGCGCCACCATGCTGCCGTACTTCGACCTCGTGTTCATGGCCGACTCGGCCCGGCTCAAGCTGCCGTTCCCGACGTTGGGCGTGGCGCCCGAGGCCGGATCGAGCTACACGTTCCCCGCCACCCTCGGAGCCCAGACCGCGGCGTACTTCCTCTACACGGCCGAGTGGATGAGCGCACAGCAGGCGCTCGACGCCGGCCTGGCGTTCCGGGTGACGACCGCCGAAGCCCTCCGCGACGAGACGCTCGCGCTCGCGACGCAGATCGCAGCCATGCCGATCCCGTCGCTCGTGGCCACCAAGGAACTCATCGTGGCGGCTCGGATCGACGCCGTGCGGGCGGCTCGCGCCCGCGAGGATGCGGTGTTCCAGCGGTTGATCGGCGCCCCCGCCAACGTCGAGGCGATCACCGCGTTCATCGAGAAGCGCCCACCGGACTTCACGAAGCTCGCCGATGACCCCGATGACCCCGAGACAGCCGAGAAAGCCGAGTCCGGCGGGGCATGAGCACCTCCCTGCCGATCGACGCCGATGCGAGCGCCGAGGAAGCCCGCGAGATCGTCCGCGAGTGGATCGAGCGCGCGCTTCCCCCCACCTGGCGCGAGGCGGGTGACCGCGGCGGCCCCGCCGCCGTCCGCGAGGTGCGCACCCGCGCCGAGTACGAAGCCTGGTATCCCGTGTTCGCCGCGACCGGACTCGTGGTTCCCACCTGGCCGGTGGCCTACGGAGGTCTCGACGTTCGGGTCGAGGTGGCCCGGGCGATCGAAGCCGAACTCGCGCCGTACCACCTCGGTCGGCTGAACCCACTCGGGCTGAACAACACCGCGTCGGCACTGTTCGCACACGGCACCGAGCAACCACGGCTGCGGTTCCTCCCACCGATCGTGCGCAACGAGGAACGTTGGTGCCAGTTGTTCTCCGAGCCGGGAGCGGGGAGCGACCTCGCATCGCTCGGCTGTCGCGCCGAGCGCGACGGCGACGACTGGATCGTCTCGGGGCAGAAGGTCTGGACCACCTGGGCCCACCGCAGCGAGTTCGGGATCCTCCTCGCCCGGACCGATCCCGACCGGCCCAAACGCCGCGGCATCACGTACTTGTTGCTCGACCTCCGCCAACCCGGCGTCGAGATCCGACCCCTGCGCCACATCGGCGGTGCCGTCGACTTCAACGAGGTGTACCTCGACGCGGCGCGCGTCCCCGACGCCCACCGTGTCGGCGCCGTCGACGACGGCTGGCGGGTTGCTGGTGCCACGCTCGCCGGCGAACGGCAGATGGTCGCCGGTGCGGGCAGCGGCGGCGTCGACCGGATCGGTGGCCGGGGCGCCGAGCATCTCCTCTCGGTCGCTCGCTCTTCGGGCGCGAACACCGATCCGCGCGTTCGCCAGCGGCTGGTCGCGATCTGGGCAGAGGAACGCATCCGCGGCTGGACGAACGATCGCGTCCGCGCTCGCGTGCGCGCCGGGCATGCACCTGGCCCCGAGAGCAGCATCGGCAAGGTGCACAACGCCGACCTGAACCTCCGCACGCAGTTGCTCGCCGCGGAGTTGCTCGGCGCCCGGGCGATGGCGTTCGCTGCGCCGGACTTCGCGCCGGACGACATCGGCACCGACTATGCGGCGGCGCTGCCCGTCGAGGTCGCGGGCATGCTGCGCAGCCGCGCGAACTCCATCGAGGGCGGCACCACCGAGATCAACAAGACGATCCTCGCCGAGCGCGTGCTCGGCCTGCCGCGCGAGCCGGATCCCTACCGCGACACGAACTGGCGCGACACCCCACGCAACTGACGACCGATTCCACCGACCCACCAGGAGCCTCCGATGGATGAACTGCACCGTGGCGTCTTCCTCCCCGACCTCTTCGTGAAGGCGCTCGACCTGCACCCCGACCGCCCCGCCGTGTACCTCGGCGAGGAGGTCCTCACCGGCGCGCAGGTGCGCGACGAGGTGAGCCGGTACGTGCAGGCCTTCCGCGCGCTCGGGATGGTGCAGGGCGACGCGGTCTCGATGTTGTCGCCGAACCGGCCCGAGGTGCTCTTCGCCATGGGCGCCAACATGGTCAGCGGCTTTCGTGCCACGCCGCTGCACCCGATGGGGAGTCTCGACGACCACGCGTACGTGCTCGACGACGCCGGCATCACGACCCTTGTCTTCGACCCGAGCTTCGCCGCGCGCGCGGCTGCGCTCGCCGAGCGCGTGCCGGGGCTCGTGCGGCTGCTGTCGCTGGGGCCCTGCGACGTGGGCGACGATCTGCTCGCGCGGATCCCGGGCTTCGCTCCCGAGCGCCTGGTGCCACCGGTGGTCGACGCCGACGACGTCGCCGGGCTCGCCTACACCGGCGGCACGACCGGCACACCCAAGGGCGTCATGGGGACCTACCGCTCGGGTTCCACCATGACCTGGATCCAGATGACCGAATGGGACTGGCCCGCCGACACGCGGTTCCTCATCTGCACACCGCTGTCGCATGCGGGTGCTGCGTTCTTCATCCCGACGCTCCTCTCGGGCGGATCGCTCATCGTGCTCCCGTACTTCGAGCCCGCCTCCTTCCTCGCGGCGATCGAGCAGTACCGCGTCACCGCGACGATGCTCGTCCCGACGATGCTGTACGTGCTGTTGGACCACCCCGCGCTCGACACGACCGACCTGTCGAGCCTCGAGACCGTGTACTACGGCGCGGCCGCGATGTCGCCGACGCGCCTCGCCGAGGCGATCGACCGGCTCGGCTCGATCTTCTTCCAGTACTACGGCCAGGCCGAGTGCCCGATGACGATCACCGTGTTGAAGAAGGAGGACCACGACCCGTCGATCCCCGGTCGGCTCGCGAGCTGCGGGCGTCCGGTGCCGTGGTTGCACGTGGCGCTGCTCGACGACGACTGCAATCGGGTGGAACGCGGAGCGCCGGGGGAGATCTGTGTCCGCGGGCCCATGGTGATGCGCGGCTACTGGAACAAGCCCGCCGAGACCGAGAGTGCGCTCCAAGGCGGCTGGCTCCACACCGGCGATGTCGCGACCGAAGACGAACACGGCTTCT
>SXJQ01000249.1 GCA_005779345.1 Actinomycetota bacterium | reverse complement strand
CGTCGCTCACCTATCTCCGCCGGTTCCCGATCGACACACTCAAGATCGACCAGAGCTTCGTGCGGCCGCTCACCATCGGCGGCGACACGACGATCGTGCGAGCGATCATCGATCTGGCGCACGCGCTCGGTCTCGTCGTCGTCGCCGAGGGCATCGACACCGAAGCGAAATGGCGAACGCTGCAAGAGGTCGGCTGCGAGGTCGGACAGGGCTACCTGTTCGCCCGTCCCGAACCGCTCGACGCGCTGCTCGATCGCCTGCGAGGCTCGGCGTTGCTCAGAGGTTGACGATCGGGCACGTGAGGGTGCGGGTGATGCCCTCCACCCGCTGCACCTGACTCACGACCATCTTGCCGAGCTCGTCGACCGTGCCCGCTTCGGCCTGCACGATCACGTCGTAGGGCCCGGTGACATCGTCGGCGCCGAGGACTCCCGGGATCCCGCGGATCGCGTCGACCACGCTGCTCGCCCGCCCGACCTCGGTCTGGATGAGGATGTACGCCCTGACTGTCATGGCGTGAGGATACGCAGGCCTCCGCTTCGACCAGCGAACGCGCCTCAGGTTTACACTTTCGTACCCTTTGCCGACCCTGCTGGGAGACCGATGACGACCACGACGGCGCCCACCGAGAACCGCAAACTGCTCGACTGGGTCGGGCACTGGGCAGCAATTCTCGAGCCTGCCCGGGTCGAGTGGTGCGACGGCAGCGAGGCCGAGGCCACGTCGTTGGCGAACGCGCTCGTGGAATCGGGAACCTTCATCCCCCTCGACCCGGAGAAGCGACCGAACAGCTTCTACGCCCGCTCCGATCCCGGCGACGTCGCGCGGGTCGAAGACCGCACGTTCATCTGCTCCGAGCGCGAGGTCGATGCCGGTCCGACCAACAACTGGCGGGCGCCCGATGCGATGCGCGCCGAGATGCTCGACCTCTACCGCGGCGCGATGCGCGGTCGCACGATGTACGTCGTGCCGTTCTCGATGGGACCGCTCGGCAGCCCGATCGCGCACATCGGTGTCGAACTCACCGATTCGGCGTACGTCGCGGCGTCGATGCGGGTGATGACGCGGATGGGTACGGGCGCGCTCGAGGTGCTCGGCGCCGACGGCGACTTCGTTCCGTGCGTCCACAGCATCGGCGCGCCACTCGCCGACGGCGCGGCCGACGTCGCGTGGCCGTGCAACCCCGACAACAAGTACATCGTGCACTTCCCCGAGACCCGTGAGATCTGGAGTTACGGTTCCGGCTACGGCGGCAATGCGTTGCTCGGCAAGAAGTGCTTCGCGCTGCGCATCGCCTCGACGATGGCGCGTGACGACGGTTGGCTCGCCGAGCACATGTTGATCCTGAAGCTCACGAACCCGGCGGGCGAATCGCGCTACGTCGCCGCGGCGTTCCCGAGCGCCTGTGGCAAGACCAACCTGGCGATGTTGGTGCCGACGCTGCCGGGGTGGAAGGCCGAGACGATCGGCGACGACATCTGCTGGATGAAGTTCGGGGCCGACGGACGCCTCTACGCGATCAACCCGGAGTACGGGATGTTCGGTGTCGCCCCGGGCACCGGGCTCGACACGAACCCGAACGCGCTCGCCGCGCTCCACGACAACACGGTCTTCACGAACGTGGCGCTCACCGACGATGGCGACGTGTGGTGGGAGGGCATGACCGAACACGTCCCCGATCACCTGATCGACTGGAAGGGCAACGACTGGACGCCCGCGTCGGACGCACCGGCCGCGCACCCCAACGCCCGATTCACGGCACCGCTCGGGCAGGTTCCGAGTGTGGCTCCCGAGTGGGAGGACCCCGCGGGTGTGCCGATCTCGGCCTTCTTGTTCGGCGGCCGACGTGCGAGCGTCGTGCCGCTCGTCACCGAGGCGTTCGACTGGGCGCACGGTGTGTTCCTCGGCTCGATCATGGCGAGCGAGACCACGGCCGCGGCCGCGGGAGCAGTCGGCAACCTGCGCCGTGACCCGTTCGCGATGTTGCCGTTCTGCGGCTACAACATGGGCGACTACTTCCGCCACTGGCTCGCGATCGGGGCCTCGACCGACCCCGCGAACCTGCCGCGCATCTTCTACGTCAACTGGTTTCGCAAGGACGCGAACGGCAAGTTCTTGTGGCCGGGGTACGGCGAGAACAGCCGCGTGCTCGCCTGGATCTTCGATCGTGTCAACGGTGGCGGCGAGGCGGTCGAGACGCCGATCGGTCGGCTCCCCGGCGAGGCCGGGATCGACACGAATGGCCTCGTCGCGCGCGACGGCGCGCTCGACGAGCTGCTCCGCGTCGATGTCGACGCGTGGCGCGCCGAGCTACCACGGATCGAGGAGCACTTCGCGATCTTCGGTGATCGGCTCCCGAGCGAGCTGCGCGATCAGCTCGACGCGCTCGGCAAGCGGCTCGCCAGCTGACCGGTCCCGGCTTCGGCCGGGAGCCGGTCAACTCGCGTCGCGGAGCGGGATCGCCGGATCCACATGGCCGATGAGCATCGCGATCGGCGCGCGTGACCGGAGGAGCGCGGTGGCCGTGGCCGTCGGGAGCGGCTTCGCGAACAGGTAGCCCTGCGCGGAGTCGCAGCCGAGCCCGCGCAAGGTGCGAAGTTGGTCGACCGTCTCGACGCCTTCGGCCACGACGACGTGCCCCAGCGCGTGCGAGAGCGCGATCACGGCGGCGACCACGGTCGTCCCCGAGTCGAGCGCGCCGAGGTCGGAGATGAACGAGCGATCGATCTTCACGATGTCGATCGGGAACTGCCGGAGGTACGCGAGCGCCGAGTAGCCGGTCCCGAAGTCGTCGATGGCGACGCGGACGCCGAGGCGCTTGACCGATTCGAGCTGGGTGAGGGCCCAGTCGGCGTCGTCGAGCAGGATCGACTCGGTCAGCTCCAGCGTGAGCCACGACGGGTCGATCCCGGCGCGCTGCACCGCCCGCTCGACGCAGCTGCGGAGGTTCGCCTGGTTGAGCTGGCGACCGGAGACGTTCACCGACATGTGCACCGGTGCGCGATCGACGAACGTGTCGTTCCAGACCGCGACCTGCCGGCAGGCCTCGTCGAGGACCCACTCGCCGATCGGCAGGATGAGACCGGTCTCCTCGGCGAGCGGGATGAAGTCGAGCGGCGGAACGAGGCCGTGCCCGGGCCGCTCCCAACGCACGAGCGCCTCGAACCCGACGACCTCGTTCGCGGCGAGGTCGATCACCGGCTGGTACAGCAGGCGGAGCTCACCGCGTTCGACCGCGCGCGCGAGCGCCGATTCGAGGTCTCGACGCTCGGCGAGCCAGCCGCGCATCTCGTCGTCGAACACCTCCCAGCGATTGCGACCGGCGTCCTTGGCCCGATACATCGCCGCGTCGGCATCGCGGAGGAGCGTGTCGGAGTCGGCACCGGGGTCGACGTTCGCGAGCACGATCCCGACGCTCGCGGAAACGACGGCGGTGCCCTCGCGTAGGTCGAAGGGTCGCCCGAGCGATTCGACGATGCGGTCCGCGACCGCGACGAGCGCCGCGGCATCGTCGAGCCGTTCGCACAGCACCGCGACCTCGTCGCCGCCGAGTCGGGCGACGGTGTCGCCGGCGCGGACCGAGCCCTCGAGCCGCCGGGCGGTCTCGACGAGTACCGCGTCGCCGGCCTCGTG
>SXJQ01000248.1 GCA_005779345.1 Actinomycetota bacterium | reverse complement strand
GTACGGCGGCTGTGGCCGCTCGCGACCCGCGCGCCCATCGCACTCATCGTCTCGGTCCTCGGTGTGCGGATGATGGACGAATGGATTGCGTTCCTCCCGTCTGGTGCGTTCGAGGCCTTCCGCAACGACCTCGACCTGTCGTACGGCGGTGCCGCGACGATCATCACCCTGATGGGGATCGGCGCGCTCGTCGGTTCGGCCTTCACCGTGCTCGCCGACACGCACAGCCGGCGGGCGATCGCGACGATCGGCGCGTACGGCTATGCAGCGAGCATCGCGACGTTCGGGCTCGGGCACGCGGTGTGGGTCCTGGCGCTCGGCTCGATCGGCATCGGAATGTTCTCCACCGCTCTGGTCGACGCCGTCGAGGTGGCAATGGTCGATGTCGCGGGCGACGACCTCGAACCGCTGCTCGCCAGAATCAACGTCGGCGCCACGATCGGCGACCTCTCCGGTCCGGTCGTACTCGCGACCACGACGGCGCTCGGCGGATCGTGGCGGGTCGCGCTCGTCGGCTCGGCCGTGGTGATGGCCGGCTTCGCGACCCTCGTCGCCGCGTCGCCGCTCCCCCCGCCCCGCGCACCGACCCGCCCCGACGACGCGTCGCCGAGTCCGCTGCGGGCTACGTTCGGCCTGCTGCGCCTCGGCCGAGTGTGGTGGGCGGGCCTGCTCGGCGCAGGCCTCGTCGCGCTCGACGAGTCGTACCTCGGCTTCATCATCGCGGGCTTCGAGGGCGAGCGCGGCACGTCGCGGGCTGCCGCCGTCGCATTGGGTTCGGCGAGCGTCGTCGGTGCCGCGATCACCTCGTTGTGGCTCGCACGCCGGACCCCGCTCTGGGAGGCGCGACGCCGCATGACGGTCGCGGCAGCGGTCATGACCGTGACCGCAGCGCTCTTCGCGGTCCTGCCGACCGTCTGGCTGCCGACGGCTGCGATCGTCGTCTTCGACGGCGCACTGATCGGATTCTGGTTGCCACTCCAGGCGATCGCGCTGCGGCTGGTCCCGGGTCGGACCGGCTCGACCAAGGCGGTGATCGGAGCCATCGAGATGCTCGGGCTGCTGATCCCGATCGGCGTCGGAGTGGTCGCCGACCGGGCCGGGCTCGGCGTCGGCCTGCTCGCGTTCGCCGCGGTCCCCGCCGCCCTGCTCCTCCTGACCCTCGCCGGCCCCAGTACCCAACCGGCGTCGTCGGGCGACCGCGACGGCCGCGCGACGACGCCGGAATGAATCGGGGGTGGGGGTCAGGCGAGGAGGGCGCGGGCGATGTGGGTGATCTGGATCTCGTCGGTTCCGGCGTAGATCTGCAGCACCTTGGCGTCGCGGGCGAGTTGTTCGACCTCGTACTCGGCCATGTACCCGTTCCCACCGAACAACTGCACCGCTTCGAGTGCCACCTCGGTCGCGACCTGGGCGCTGTAGAGCTTCATCGCCGACGCCTCGGCGAGCCCGAGTGCCTTGCCCGCCGCCGACATCTCGAGCGTCCGGAACACGAGGTTCTCCACGTTGAGCCGAGCGACCTCCATCTTCGCCAGCTTGAGCTGGATGAGTTGGTAGTTGCCGATCGGCTGACCGAACTGCACGCGCTCCTTGGCGTAGGGCACGCACAACTCGAGGCACCGCTCGATGATGCCGAGCGCCATCGCCGCGACGCCCGTGCGCTCGATCGTGAACGTCGACTTGCTCGCCTCGCGGCCCTGCTTGCCGGAGTAGGCATCGAGCGATTCGCCGAGCAGACGGTCGTAGCCGACACGCACGTCGTCGAGGAACAACATCCCCGTCGGCGAACTGTGCATACCCATCTTGCGGAGCGGCTTGCTCTGCTCCAGCCCCGGCATGCCGCGGTCGAGCACGAACTGCACCACGCGCCGCTCTGCGGGAGGATTGCCCTCGTCGAGCTTGCAGATGAACACGATCGTGTCGGCGAACGGTCCGTTCGTGATGAACGTCTTCGAACCGTTCAGGATGAACTCGTCGCCATCGATGCGAGCGGTCGACTGCATCGAGCCGAACGCATCGGAACCCGACGCCGGCTCGGTAATCGCCCACGCGCCGATCTTCTCCATCGTGAGGATGTCGCGCGCCCACCGCTTCTTCTGCGCGATCGTTCCCTTGCTCATGATCGCCGCCGACGTGAGGCCGACGCTGACACCCATCGCCGTCACCATGCCCGGCGAGCACCGACAGAGCTCGATGATCGGCAACATCGTCATCCCCGAGTCGCCGCTCCCGCCATCGCGTCCCGTGTCGCCCGCCTCTTCGCGAGCAATGCGTCGATCGAAGCTCGCTGCCGCCATCGAGTCCATGCCGAACGTCGTGTACAGCTTGCGCAACAGGTCGTAGGGCGGGAGATCACCGTGTTCGAGTTCTTCGCGGTGCGGGCGCACCTCCTTCTCGACGAAGTCGCGCACCGCGGTGCGGATCATCTGGTGCTCTTCGGACCATTCGAACATGACTACCCCGCGATCACACGGACAACCGGACGTGGAACACTACGCCGAGGTCCGGGAGCACTCCGCAGCCGGACCGGGGAGGTGGGGGATGCAGACCATGACCGCTCGACGGGCGAGAACACCGCTCCTCGCGCTCGCCGTCGTCGGCGCCGCGCTGCTCGGCGCGTGCACCGGGGTCGGCGACTCCAACACCGCCGCCGATCGTTCCGGCGCCGGGCTCGACGAGGCCCCCAGCGAGGCCGCCACCCTCGACCTCGACCAGGTGAGCCGGCCCGACGGCCGCGCCGTGATCCACGTGGCCGATCTCGCGATCGAAGCCGGCGACGTCGAGCAGGCCGCCGCCGACGCCACCACGATCGCCGAGCAGGCCGGCGGCTTCGTCGACGCGCAGACCGCCGACCTCCAAGGCGCGCCGCACGTGGAGCTCGTGTTGAAGGTGCCGCCCGCGGAGTACCGCGCGGCGCTCGACGCGATCGAGGACCTCGGCGATGTCACCAGCCGGAGCGAGTCGACCCAGGATGTCACCAAGCAGGTCATCGATCTCGACGCGCGGATCGCGTCGGCGACCGCGAGCACCGACCGACTCCGCCAACTGCTCGACGGATCGGGGACCATCGACGACGTCGTGACCCTCGAACGCGAACTCGCGGCGCGCGAAGCCGACCTCGAGTCGCTGCGGGCGACGCTCGCCGGGCTCCAGGGGCAGATCGACTACGCGACGATCACGGTGCGCATCCAACGGCCCGCGCGCACCGCGTCCGACGCCGAACCGTCCGACAAGATCCCCGGGTTCCTCCGCGGCCTGAAGACCGGGTTCGGCGCGTTCGTCAACACGGTGCTCGCCATCGTGACCGTGGTCGGATTCGCTTTGCCGTTCCTGCTCGCAGCGGCCGTGATCACCCTGTTGACCCGGCCGTTCGTGCGCAAGTGGCGCGCCCGGCGGGCGGAACGTCGCGAGGATTCCGTCGCGGTTCCGGGGCCCGATTGGCCGCGTGACCACTCCGAGTGATGGCGGCGGCGACCGACGAAAAAGAAGTCGTTCAGCGACCCCGATTCGTGCGTCGATACATCCTCCGTCACAGGAGGTGACCCTCAACGATGGATCATCGGCATGCTCACATCGAGGTCACGCGAACGCTGCGGACCGACGCCGCGACCTTCGCGGCCGCACTCGTCGCTCTCCGCCGCGAGATGAGCGGGCTCAGCCAGCGCTGGTCGCTCGGCGACCTCGGCAGCGTCGAACTCGACTCGCGTCCGAGCGTGCCGGGGACGACCGCCGCGGGCCGGTCCGAGTTCACCGGACGGCTCTGGAACCCTGCCGGCGACGCCGTCACCGCGATCCGCCTGATCACCCGCGCCGACGATGACGACTGCGGCAACGCCATCATCGTCACACTGGCGCCGACTGCGGCGCTCGCACCGTGGTTCACCGCGAACCTGCCCGTCGCGCTCGATCTCGCGCAGGCCGCACTCGACGAACTCTGCGAAGAACTCCTCTACCACGCCGCACGATCCGTGCCGGCGCCGGCATCGCGCTGATCTCAGGTCGGCGCGGCTGCTTCGATGACCGCGAAATACCGGAAGTCGGCCGAGACGAGCACGTCGGTCGCGTCGTAGCCGTACGCCACCACCATCACCGCGTCGTTGCCATGCGGCCCGAACGTGACGGGTGTCGAACAGTCGACCGTCGTCGCCGAGAACAACAGTCCGCAGCGCACCGACACGGCACCGCTCGCGGAGAACGTCGGCGACACCTCGGTCGTGATCCCCGAAGCGCCCGCCATGGCGAGTGACGTCCCGACGCCGTTGCGGTACCAGATCCTGAAGTCGCCCCGGCCCGCGTGCCCGCCCGCCTCGGGGACCACGACGAGCTGGTGCCAGCCGATCGCGAGCCCCTCGACGGTCTCCGACGCGTTCGTGTCGCACGCCACGAACGGCTGCCAGTCGAGCGAGCACATCGCGTTCGTCCCCGCGGGGACCTCGAACGCGATCGTTTCGGTCGTGCCGGCACGGAAGCCGTCGGGGCCCGTGACGATGTTCGCGGAGGTCGGCGGACCATCGAGCACCGGCACGGCGACGTGGCGGACGCCGAAGCCAGGATCCACGTCGCCGCGCTTGCCGCCGACGAGGCGCAAGCTCGTGCGGGTTCCGGTCGGACCCACGACTCCCCCGGTCACCCCGTCGAACCCGAACGAGGTCACCGCGCCGTCGACGACCTGGAACGCATCGGTGACCGCGTTCGGTGTGAGGATCCGCGCCCGGTGCAGCCCGCCTCCGTAGAACGCGAAGTCGATGGCGCCGTAGGGCGCCGAGTGTCCGGCGGGCAGCGACTCGGAGGCGACCGGAAGCGTGCCGACACGAGCGAACGACACGCCATCGGACACGACCGTGACCGGACCGCCGACCGTGACGACCGACGCGACCTGGGCCTGGAAGCGATCCTCGACCCCGTCGTCGTTGCCGTCGCCACCTCCCGCCGCCTGCTGTTCATCGTCGTCGGCAACGCCGTCGTGATCGCTGTCGAGTCGGAGGTGGAGCACCACCGCGGCGATCTCACC
Source organism: Actinomycetota bacterium (assembly GCA_005779345.1). Lineage (GTDB taxonomy): Bacteria > Actinomycetota > Acidimicrobiia > IMCC26256 > PALSA-610 > SXJQ01. The sequence goes on along the minus strand of SXJQ01000248.1, from coordinate 3,109 downwards.
GTCGCGGATCACGACGCCGTCGATCCGCGCTGTCGCGCCACCCTCGCCATACGCGACGACGTCGTAGGTCCCGGGCGCGAGCGGCACGGCGAGATCGAATGGCGTCGGTCCGGCACCGATCGTGGTCGGCGGACCATAGGCGCACCATCCGCCGTCGCTCGGGCATGCCGACACGTACGCGAGGCCCGCCGGCCCTTCGAGCGTCCCCGCGAGGCCACCGGCCGGGCCGAGCATCAGGTCGACGGTCGCCGTTTCGCCACTCGACACCACAGCGTCGGCGTCGGCCCGCGTTCCGAGGACGCCCGCGGGTGCCTCGGCCGACACATGGAAGTCGCCGGGCGTCAGGTCGAGCAGTTCGAAGCTGCCCGCGCCGTCGGTCGTCGCCTCCGCGCAGGTGAACACCCCGCAGGCAAACACCCGCGCGCCGCCGACCGCGAGCCCCGCGTGCGTCCGCAACACGCCGCGGATCGCACCCGGAGCGGGCTGGCGGAGCACGACCGCGCGATCCTCGCCGACGACGACCTCGACCCCGACGATGACGAAGCCGCCGTCGTCGCTCCACACCTGCGCGTCGTAGATCGCGGGCGGGATCGCGTCGGGGAACGTGTATTCGGAGTCGACCACCGTCGCCTCGACACACCGCTCAGGATCGCAGAGGGTGACCGCGTCGGTGATGAACGGCGTACCGTCGTGGCGCTCGAGCGTTCCGTGCACACGGCCGCCCGGGGTCAGCACGGGGTCGACCACGAGTTGCTCGTTCTCGTTCAGATAGCCGTAGTGGACCGCGGGAACGAGGAAGGACCCGTCGAGTCGCACGGTCAGCGTGAACCCGCCATCGGCGAGCCGATCGAACCGATAGGCCCCGTCGGCACCCGAAGTCGTCGCGCATGGCAGGCAGCCCGGCATCTCGATCGCCACCGTCGCACCGGCGATCGCGGTGCCGTCGGCGTCACGCACGACGCCCGAGAGTGCGGCCACCCGTGGCAGCACGAAGTCGACGACGACCTCGCCGGAGAACTCTCGATAGACCTCGCGGCTCCCGTAGGGGCCGCCCGCGGGGCCGGTGGCACGAAGCAGCGATGAGCCGACCGGGAACTCGAGCGCGTACGTCCCGTCGGCGGCCGTCGTCGTCGTCAACGCGAACGCGACCGCCTCGACGGTCGCCCCCGCGACCGGGAACCCGTCGGGGTCGCTCACGACGCCGTGCACCGCGGCAGGCGACGGATCGCCGGCGAACTGGAGATACTCGAAGTCGTACTCGAGCACCGGGCTCAACACGGCGGCGGCGATGACGCAGTAGTTCGCCGCGGTTCGGCAGTCGAAGCTGCCACTCGCCGTCGACAATGCGACCTTCACCGGCATCGTCTCGGCGACATGCCCGACGGCGTCGGCGATCACGGCCCGCTGCGTTCCGAGGTCGCAGTAGCTGCCCGACGTGTCGAGGATCGCGCGGCACTGCAACAACAGCACCGAAGCGCCGGGAGCGACGTCGGCGCTCACGGCAACCGACTGCCCGTCGACCAACCCGGTGTTCGGTGCGACCGACACGACCACCGCCGCGAGCGCGGGCTGTGCCTGGATCGCGAGCAAGCCCACCGGAAGAACGAGGGCGAGCACGGACGCGGCGACGGCGCGCCCGGCCCGACCGAACCGATCCCGTGTCCGCATCGGAGACCCCCCTGCTGTCGGTGGCGACAGGCTATCGACGGTTCGTCGGCGCGGCCCACGGTGCGAGACGACGACCCCGCCGCCGTTGGGTCGGCCCCAGCTCCGCGCGTCGAGCCGGCGTCAGCGGATGGGTGCCGTCGTCGGCTCGATCGGAACCGGCAGGAGCGTCTCGCCCATCAGTGCGCGGTCGACGTGATGCGCGGCGCTGCGACCCTCGCTGATCGCCCAGACGATGAGGCTCTGACCGCGGCCCATGTCGCCGCAGACCCACACGTTCGCGAGGTTGGTGCGGAACGAGTGGTCGCGCGCCACGTTGCCGCGCTCGTCGAGCGCGACACCGAGCCGGTCGAGCAGACCCTCGCGCTGAGGACCGAGGAAACCCATCGCGAGGAACACGCGCTCGCACTCGAGTTCGAAGTCGGAACCCTCGACCTTCTCGAACGTCATCCGGCCGTCGACGATCTTCTGTTCGACCTCGTGGGCGCGCAGCCCGCGGAGATTGCCGGCCTCGTCACCGAGGAAGCACTCCGTATTCACCGAGAAGACGCGCTCGCCGCCCTCCTCGTGGGCGGAGGTGACCTTGTAGGTCATCGGGTAGGTCGGCCACGGCATCGACGCGTTCCGCTCGTCGGGCGGGCGCGGCATGATCTCGAACTGGTGCACGCTCGCGGCGCCCTGACGGTGCGCCGTGCCGAGACAGTCGGCGCCGGTGTCGCCACCGCCGATGATGACGACGCGTCGACCCGCCGAGGTGATCGGCGGTTCGACGAGATCGCCCTCCTGCACGCGGTTCGCTCCGGGGAGGTACTCCATCGCCTGGTACACACCGACGAGTTCGCGTCCGGGGATCGGCAGGTCGCGCCATGCCGTCGCACCACCGGCGAGTACCACCGCGTCGAACGCGAGGAGTTCGTCGGCCGTGATGTCGACACCGACGTTGGTCTCGGTCCGGAACTGCGTGCCCTCGGCGCGCATCTGCTCGACCCGCCGATCGAGGTGACGCTTCTCCATCTTGAACTCCGGAATGCCGTACCGCAGCAACCCGCCGACTCGATCCGCACGCTCGAACACCACGACTTCGTGGCCGGCGCGCGTGAGTTGTTGTGCGGCAGCGAGTCCGGCGGGACCGCTCCCGACGACCGCGACGCGACGGCCGGTCCGCTTCGTCGGCACGATCGGTTGGATCCAGCCTTCGTCCCACGCGCGATCGACGATCTCCACCTCGATCTGTTTGATCGCCACGGGCGGTTCGTTGATCCCGAGAACACACGACCCTTCGCAGGGTGCCGGGCAGAGCCGCCCGGTGAACTCCGGGAAGTTGTTCGTCGCGTGGAGTCGCTCGATCGCCGCGCGCCACTGGTCGCGGTACACGAGGTCGTTCCACTCCGGGATCAGGTTGCCGAGCGGGCAGCCGTTGTGGCAGAACGGGATACCGCAGTCC
>SXJQ01000247.1 GCA_005779345.1 Actinomycetota bacterium | reverse complement strand
GGTCGTCGGCGGGGTCAACGCCACCGCGCTGATCTTCGCTGGGGTCGCGCCCGTCGCCTGGATCGTGTGGTCGTGGCTCGGGCTACGCGAGATCGACGCCCGCCGGGCGCTCGGCACGTCGTTGCGCATCGGAACCTTGACGACGGTCACCTCGCTGTGGTGGATCGCCGGGCTGTCGTTGCAGGGTGGTTATGGCCTCAACATCCTGAGGTTCACCGAGACGGTCAAGGCGGTCGCGCGCACCTCGACGCCCAACGAGATCCTGCGCGGCCTCGGCTACTGGTTCTTCTACGGACGCGACCGTCTCGGTGCGTGGATCGAGAGCTCGGAGCACTACACGCAGCGGCCCGAGATCATCCTCGTCGGCTACGGCCTCGCCGCACTCGCGTTGCTCGCAGCCTGCACGGTGCGGTGGCGGCACCGCGGCTACTTCGCCGGGCTGTTGTTGTTGGGCGTGGTGTTCGCCGCGGGCGCGCACCCGTACGACTCGCCGACACCGCTCGGCTCGGTGTTCAAGGCCTTTGCGACCTCGTCGACCGCGGGCCTCGCGCTGCGCAGCACGGGTCGTGCGATTCCGCTCGTCACACTCGCGGAGGCGATGTTCCTCGGTGTCGGGGTCAACGCTGCCGTCGCGTGGCTGCGGGAGCGCGAGGCGCGACCGCGCGTGGGACGCGCCGCGTTCGTCGTGCCGGTCGTGGTCCCGATCATGGTCCCGATCATGGTCATCGGCCTCGTTTTCGTCGACTTCCCCGCGTTGCGCAACGGCACGTATTACGGGAAGAACCTGCTGCGGCCGGAGTCGATCCCCGACTACTGGAGCGACGCGATCGCGTCGTTCGACACGCCGCCCGATGCCGCGACGGGCGCGCAGACGCGGGTGCTCGAACTCGCCGGGTCCGACTTCGCCTCCTACGAATGGGGCAACACCGTCGACCCGATCACGCCCGGCCTGATGGACCGCCCGTATGTCGCGCGCGAACTCATCCCTTACGGGAGCCCGCCGAGCGCCGACCTGTTGAACGCACTCGACCGGCGATTTCAGGAGGGCGTCACCGACGATCCGGGGTTGGTGCAGTTGCTCGGGCGCATGGGGATCGGCACGGTCGTCGCCCGCAACGACATCCAGTGGCAGCGCTACGACCTGGCGCGCCCGCGCGAGCTCGAACGGATGCTCGCGGCGATCGGGCTCGACGCCGAGGCGAGTTTCGGCGGCCCGCTGCCGCCCGAGACCGAGTACCCGGTGCTCGACCGCGCGCCCGCGATCGACGAGCGCACGCTCGGCGATCCCGAGAGCGGGATCCGGCTCCCCGATCGCGTGGTCGTGTATCCCGTCGACGGTGCGCGACCGATCCTGCGGACCGCGAGTACCGACGCGCCGGTGGTCGTCGCGGGCGACGGCGAGGGTCTCGCCGACGTCGCGGGCGCGGGCCTGCTCGACGACACCGGTCTCGTGTTCTACAGCGCCACGTTCGCCGGCGACGGTGGCCCGGCCGCGCTGATCGCGGCGACGGGCGACGACGCGGTGCTCGTGCTCACCGATACGAATCGCCGTCGGGCGCGGCGGTGGAGCAACGTGCGCGACAACGTCGGCTACACGGAGACGGCCGGCGAGGAGCCGCTCGTCGAGGACCTCTCCGACGCTCGTCTCGACGTGTTCCCCGACGCGTCCGACGACGCGTTCACGGTGACCGAACCCGACGGCGTCGCGCAGGTCCGCGCATCCGCGTACGGCAACCCGATCAGCTACACGCCCGAAGACCGCGCGGCGCGCGCGCTCGACGGCGACACGGGCACGGCGTGGAAGGCCGCGGCGTTCGACCGCGCGGTCGGCCAATACCTCGACATCGAGCTCGCGGCACCGATCACGACCGACCGGGTCAACCTCGTCCAGGTGTTGAGCGGACCCCGCGACCGCGTCATCACGACCGCCCACCTCACGTTCCTCGACGCCGACGGCAACGAGGTCGGCGAGCGCTTCGACACCGACCTGTCGATCGTGTCGCGGCGCAAGGAGGGTCAGACGGTCGTCTTCGGTGAGCGCACGTTCGCGCGGGTGCGGATCGAGATCACCGGCACGAATCTCCCTGATGGACCGCTCTACGGCGGATACTCGGCGGTGGGGTTCGGCGAGGTGCGCCTGCGCGACGCCGCGACCGGAGCCCTCGTCACCGAACGCGAGGTCGTGCGCCTGCCGACCGACCTGCTCGCGACCTACGGCGACGCGTCGCTCGAGCATCCACTGGTCGTGCTGTTGCGGCGCGAACGTGTCGCCCCGGTGCCCCCGCGCTACGACCCCGAGTTGTATCTGCTCCGCGCGTTCGAGTTGCCGACCGAGCGAACGTTCGCGCTCGGCGGCGAAGTGCGCCTCGGCCCAGCGGTGACCGACACGTCGAAGATCGACCTCGTGCAAGGCCTGGCGCGCAGCGAAGGCCGGGCGATGAACAGCGCTTACATGGCCGGTTGTGTCGAGTGCCGCGCCTACTCGGCCTTCGACGACGACCCGGCCACGGCGTGGCAATCGATCTTCTTCGGGATCGAGAAAGCCTGGGTGCAGATCGTCACGATCGAACCCCACACCTACGACCACCTCGATCTGCAGGTGATCGCCGACGGCCGGCACTCGCTGCCGACCAAGCTGCGCGTCCTCGTCGACGACGCCGAAGTGCTCGTCGACCTCCCTCCGATCGAAGAGCGCGACGTGCCGAACGCGACCGTCACGGTCCCCGTCGACTTCGCGCCGCTCACCGGAACGCGACTGCGGGTCCAGGTACTCGCGGCCGAGGAACGCACCGCGACGAACTTCTTCTCCGGCAAGGCGGTCGCGCTGCCGGTCGCGTTCGCCGAGGTCGGCGCGGGGGTGTCGATGGGGGAGATCCCCGTGCAATTCCCCGACGAGTGCCGCGACGACCTCCTGCGCATCGACGGTTCGCCGGTGAGCGTGCGGATCGTCGGAACGAACGCGGATCTGCGTGCCATGCAGCCGCTGCGCCTCGAAGCCTGCGACGGCGACGTGACCCTCGGCGCCGGGCGGCACGTGATCGAGTCGGTGCGCGGCGTCGACACCGGCATCGATGTCGATCGGTTGGTGTTCGCGTCGGCTGCGGGTGGCGCGGCCGCGACCGTTTCGGGCGCGCAGGTGACCGGCGGCCTCGGTGCGCCGGCCGCGGTCGGGCCCGATCTCGTCGTCGACGAATCGGACCGGACGAGCGCCACCGTCACCGTGCGCGACGCCGAGGAGCCGTTCTGGCTGGTGCTCGATCAGAGTCACAACCGCGGCTGGACCGCGCGGGTACGCGGCGGCGACGCGCTCGGTGCACCGGTGCTCGTGGAGGGCCACGCCAACGGCTGGCTCGTCGATCCGGCGGACCGCGGCGATCTCGTGATCGACCTCGAATGGACCCCGCAACGGCGCGTCTCGATCGGCATCGCACTGTCGCTCGCCGGCGGGTTGCTCTGCCTCGTGCTGATCGCACTCGCCTGGCGCCGCCGTCGGCGCGACCCGCGAGCCCGGGCCCGCGCCGACGACGATCCCGCGCTGGTGGGGGCGTGGTCGTGGTTCGCCGGCCATGCGGTGCCGCTCGGTGTGCGGTCGTTCGGTCTCGGCGCGCTCGTCGCTGGGCTCGGCTCGCTCGTGATCGCGCCGTACGTCGGGGTGCCGATGGGACTCGCCGTGCTCGCCGCGCTGCGCTGGCCGTGGGCGCGCGCCGGGCTGCGGCTCGGCGCCGCGGCAGCGATCGGACTCGCCGGGCTCTACGTCGCCGTCGTGCAGTTCCGCATCGACAACCCGGCCGTGTTCGAGTGGCCGACCCTCACCTGGCGGGCGCGCACGCCGGGCTGGATCGCCGCGGTGCTCCCGTTCGTCGTCTTCCTCGTCGATCGGTTCACCGGCACCGACGACACCGCGGCGGCCGACGGGTAGCGTCGCCGGGCGCGGCGAGTCGCGGGGCTCGTCGCATCGCTGCCGGCAAGAGGGGGCACCGCAATGGTCGACACGCCGTGGCTCGGCGACACCTGTTCGCTCGTCGACGCGTTCCGCGCCGGCGAGCGAAGCCCGATCGAGGAACTCGACGCGACGCTCGCCGCCGTCGAGCGCAGCGATCTCAACGCCTTCAGCTTCGTCGACGCCGAACGCGCCCGCTCCGCTGCCGCGACTGCAGATCCGTCGCTTCCGTTCGGTGGTGTCCCGATCGGCGTGAAGGAACTCACGAGCGTCGCGGGCTGGCCGGCGACCGAGGCGAGCGTCGTGTTCAAGGACGACATCGCCACGCACACCAACACGATGATCGAACGACTCCAAGCGGCCGGCGCCGTGCCGTTCGGCCTCACGACGAGCAGCGAGTTCGGCGGCGTCAACCTCACGTTCACGAAGCTGAACGGCGCGACGAAGAACCCGTGGCACGGCGACCACACACCGGGGGGCTCGAGCGGCGGCGCGGCGGCCGCGGTCGCCGGTGGACTCTGCACGATCGCGACGGGCGGCGACGGCGGTGGCTCGATCCGAATTCCCGCCGCGTTCACGGGAACGCTCGGCCTCACGAACACCTACGGCCGGATCCCCAAGGGCCCCAAGATGGTGATGGCGTCGCTCACCGCGGTCAGCGGTTGCCTCGCCCGCTCGGTGCGCGACACCGCGCGCTACCTCGACGTGTGCAACGGCTTCGACCGCCGCGATCCGTACTCGCTCCCGCGCGTCGACGGATGGGAGACCGCGCTCGGGTCGTACCTCGACTCGTTGCGCGGCAAGAAGGCCGTCATCGCCCCGACGCTCGGGAGCGCGGTCGTGCACTCCGACCTCGCCGACCAGGTGACGATGCACGCCGAGTGGCTCGCCAAGGAGGTCGGGCTCGAACTCGTCGACCTGCCGGTGAAGACCCCCGAGTTGTCGTTCGAGTGGGCGCTGTCGGGCATGTCGGAGATCGTGATGGAACTCGGCGACCGGTACCCCGAGTGCGAAGACGATCTCACGCTCGAGATCGGCTTCGGGTTGAAGATCGCGCACCAGGTGTACGACATCAAGACCCGCGGGCGCATCGAGGAACAGCGCGTCACGATGAACGAGACGATGGCCGCGATCTTCGACGAGGTCGACTTCGTGTTCGCGTCGACGAACCCCGATGTCGCCTTCGGCAACACGGGCCCGCTGCCCCAAGAGGTCGAGGGTGCCGCCGCCGGACTCGGCAACAACGGCGCGCTCACGATCCCGAGCAACATTTACGGCAACCCGGCGATCAGCATCCCGATCGGGTTGTCGCGCGGCTTGCCGATCGGCATGCAGGTACTCGCTCCCCACCACCGCGAAGACTGGCTGCTCGATCTCGCGCTCCAGGCGGAACGCGAACGGCCCTGGCCGCTCGTCGCCCCCGGCGCGCCGGTGTGACGACCGAGCCCCATCACGAGGAACGAATGACGACGAACGAATGACGACGCTCACGATCCTGCGCGGCGACGGCGAGGCGACGGTCGCTGCCGGAGCGACCGAGCGCGCGACGATCGCGGTCGACGACGTGGCCGCGGCCACCGGCTGGGAACTGCGACCCGAGGGTCTGTGTCGCGGAGCGGTCTGCGTTCCGCTCCGCGACCGAGATGCGGTCGTCGTCGACGACCGGGTCGATCTCGCGCGCTTGGGCGAGGCGCTGCACCTCCCGGTCGCGATCGACACCGAGGCTGGGGTCGCGGCGCTCGGCGACGACCCGGTGCAGATCGCCGCATCGTTGCGTGATCGGCGGGCGGCCGACTTCACGCTGCCGACGGTCGATGCGACTCCGTTCACGTTCTCGTCGCTCGGTCGCAAGAAGCAGTTGTTGGTCGCCTGGGCGAGTTGGTGAGGCTGTCGCTATGACCGGCCCGGGTGGCAGGCACTGCACGAGGAACTTGCACCCCTCGGATTCACGGTCGTGGCGGTGGCGCTCGACGAGGCCGCCGCCGCCCGCGAATGGATCGAGGCAGCGAATCCCTCGTATCCGTGTGTGATCGACGCCGACCACGTCGTGGCCGAGCGGTACGGGTTCATCAACGTCCCGACCGCGATCTGGATCGACGAAGACGACCGGATCGTGCGGCCACCCGACGTGACCCCGGTCGACGACCTGTTCAAGGACTTCACGGGGATCGACAGCTCGGTGCATCACGCCCAACTCGGGGCGTGGGTGCGCGAAGGCGTGCTCCCACTCGCGCTCGACGAGGTCGCCGCGAACCAGAAGGTCCCGAGTCTCGACGATCATCTCGCTCGGCTGCACCGTCGGATCGGTGCATGGTTGCATCGGTCAGGTCGCGACGCCGAGGCCGCGCCGCACTTCGATCGGGCCCGTGCCCTCGCTCCGTGGGATTGGGCGGTGCAGCGCGGATCGATGCCGCTCACGGGTGGCGACCCGTTCGGTCAGGAGTTCTTCGACTTCGCCGAAGCATGGGCCGCCGCGGGGTCGCCGGGGTACTCGTGGGGCAACGCGATCCTGCGCCGCGAACGCAACGAGGGGTCGTAGCGTCGAGGGATGCTCCGGATCGCAGCGTTCGCCGACCTCGACCTCGACGTGTTGTATGGCATCTTGCGCCTGCGATCGGAGGTGTTCGTCGTCGAGCAGGAGTGTGCCTACCTCGACCCCGACGGACGCGACACCGAACCGACGACGCTGCACCTCTGGGTCACGCAGGAGTCCACGGTGGTCGCGGCGGCGCGGGTCCTCGTGGAACCTGACGGGGTTCGCAAGCTCGGGCGGGTCGTCGTCGCGCCCGGTCATCGCGGCAGCGGGCTCGCCGATCGTCTGATGACCGCTGCGGTCGGCCTCCTCGACGACGCGACGGCAGTGCTCGACGCGCAGAGCCGGCTCACGACGTGGTACCGCCGGTACGGCTTCGAGGTGTGCGGCGACGACTTCGTCGAGGACGGCATCGTGCACACGCCGATGCGCCGCGCGTCGCGGCCGGAGTTGCGCTGACGCTCGGGCGACCCGTGTCGCGGTGACGCTCAGAGCACGAACGTTGCCGCCGCGGCGATCCGACCGTTGACCGTGAGGGTGAGGCCGGCCGGTCCCGGCGCCCACCCATGCGACGGCTGGCTCGGGAGCCGCAAGCTCCGCGCCACGTGTTGGTCGGTGAACGGTTCCAACGTGCGCGCGATGAGGCGACCGCTCCCAACGCGCGGAGCGCCGTTGGCGTCGCGGTGCTCGAGGTGGTGTTCGACGAGCACGGGCACCGCGTGGGTCTCGGCGGAGACGACCCGTGCTTCGAAACGCAGTCGGCCGCCGAACGCGGGGGCAGGATCGTCGGCGAGCGCTAGTCCGACGACGCGGACCGCGACCGACGGCGACCAGCCCGCCAGGCGCAACGCCGTCGGGTCGCGTTGGTCGATGAGCGGCCGGAGCCCGCGGCGCACCACGGTCTCGGTGTGGTCGCCGCCCTCGGCGATCCAGCGCTGCGCGGTCGCGAGTGCGAGGGTCGGATGATCCGCGGCGAGGCGCGGGAGGCGCTGGGCGGCCCGGCGTCGCACCGTGGCACGTGGGTCCACGCGGCTGCGGTCGAGTTCGAGGATCTCGGCGACGGGGTCGACGGTGACGGTCATCGCCACCCCAACTCCGCCTGGCCGCCGGAGATTCCGACTCGTTCGGGTCTTCCGGGTCTTCCACGATCGAGCCGTGTGGCAATGCGCCGATTCAATGCGATCGTGGCTCGGGGCGAAGCTGCGCGACCATGGTGAATGTTGCAGGTGCGCGATCTCGCGGTCGAGGTGGGTGGTCGGCTCACGCTCGTGGGCGGGTCGTTCACCCTGCGGTCGGGCGACAAGGTCGGCCTCGTCGGACGCAACGGCGCCGGGAAGACCTCGCTCCTGCGGGTGCTCGCGGGCGAGAACCCGGCCGCGGCTGGGGTGATCAGCCGACCCCCGGCGTTCGGGTTCCTGCCCCAAGACCCCAAGCCGCGCGGCGCGGGCGTCGAGGCGACCGGCCTGTCGCACGTGTTGTCGGGCCGCGGTCTCGACCAACTCGTCCAGCGGATCGAGAAGCTCCAGGCCGAGGTGGCCGAGGACCCGAGCGACCGCAACGTCCGCCGCCTGTCGAACGCCCACGACGAGTTCGAGCGCCTCGACGGCTACGCGGCCGAGGCGGAGGTGCGACGCATCGCGGCCGGCCTCGGGCTCAAGGCCGACCGGCTCGAGATGACGATCGACTCGCTGTCGGGCGGCGAGCGCCGACGAGTCGAGCTCGCCCGGATCCTGTTCGCGGGCAGCGACGCGCTCATGCTCGACGAACCGACGAACCACCTCGACGTCGACGCGAAGGAATGGCTGTTCGGCTTCCTGCGCGCGTACCAGGGCGCGCTGCTCGTCGTGAGCCACGACCTCGCCCTGCTCGACCAGTCGATCACCCGCGTGCTCCACCTCGACGAGGGCGAGCTCGTCGAGTACAAGGGCAACTACACCCAGTATGTGAAGGCCCGCGCCTCCGACGAAGCTCGCCGCGCCAAGCTGGCCCAGCGTCAGGACGCCGAGATCAAGCGCCTCGCCGACCTCGCCGACTCCATGCGCGGGCAGACGGCCAAGCGGGCGCGCACCGCCAAGTCGATCGACACGCGCGTGGCGCGGCTCGAGACGACGCGCGTGGTCGACGTGAAGCAGCGCAAGAAGATGAACCTGCGGCTGCCGACGCCGCCGCGCGCGGGAACGACGGTCCTGGTCGCCGATCAGCTCGCCAAGGCGTTCGGCGCGAACACCGTGTTCGAAGACGTCACGTTCACGGTCGGTCGCGGTGAGCGCGTGCTCGTGATGGGGCTCAACGGCGCGGGCAAGACCACGCTGTTGAAGGTGCTCATGGGCCAACTCGATGCCGACCTGGGTGAGCACTCGCTCGGCCACGGCGCGTCGCTCGGTTACTACGCGCAGGAACACGAGACGATCGTGGCGGGGCGCACGCTGCTCGATCACCTGCGCGACTACGCGCCCGATCTCACCGACCAGGAACGCCGCAATCTGCTCGGCATGTTCGGGCTCCCCGGCGAGATGGCCTTTCAGGACGCCGCGACATTGTCGGGCGGCGAGAAGACCAAGCTCGTGCTCTCGATGCTCACCGCCGGCAGACACAATGTCCTGCTCCTCGACGAGCCGACGAACAACCTCGACCCGCCGAGTCGAGCGGCGGTGGGCCAGGCGCTGCGCGACTGGAAGGGCGCGATGGTGTTGGTCAGCCACGATCCCGAGTTCGTCGCCGAACTCGCACCGCAACGCGTCCTGATGATGCCCGAGGGCGCACTCGACTACTGGTCGGACGACTATCTGGACCTCGTCGCCCTCGCGTGAGCGACGCGCGGACGGTCGCTCGCTGCGAGATGTGATGGCGTGACAACCTGACGTTCGTGTCATAGAGTCCGAGCGTTCGGTGCCCGACCGGGGGGTTGTCATGGTCACCACGAAGTCGTCCGCGCGCTCGCGGCGTTGGTTCGCCGGCGTCATCGTGATCGGGTTGCTCGCCGGCGCGTGCGGCGAGTCGAAGGGCAAGGGCGAGAGCGAGGCGACGAACGACTCGTCGCCGAGCGGTGAAGGCGATGTCGATCCCGATGGCGTGTTGCGCTACGCGTACGACCTCGAGACGGGTATCACGAACCTCGACCCGGCGATCTCGCAGAACACGTGCGACAAGAACATCTGGACGTTCGTCTACGACACGCTGATCGTCGACGCCGGCAACGGGAAGCTCGAACCGCACGTCGCGACCGCATGGGAAGTGACCGAAGCCGGCAAGGTCGTCACGCTGACCCTGCGCGACGACGTCACCTACCAGGACGGCACGCCGCTCACTGCCGAAACCGTGATCGACGGCCTCCAGTACATCCAGCAGAACACGAACCTGACCGACATCGGTCACGTCGTGGAGTTCGAGGCGCCCGACGCCACGACCGTCGTGCTCACCCTCGACGATGCTCGCGGCAACTCGCTCGTCGCCGCGCTCTCGGGCCAGGACGGCATGCTCGTCGCGCCGTCGGCGTTCGGCGACGCCGAGAACCACCCCGTCGGCGCGGGTCCCTTCACCTTCGAGTCGTTCGAACGCGGCCAGAGCCTCGTGCTGACCCGCAACCCCGACTATTGGGACGCCGACAGTTGGAAGCTCGGCGGCATCGAGTTCCGACAGGCCGCGTTCGGTCCGCCGTCGGTGCAGCGTTACCAAGCCGACGAGGTCGATGTCGCCAAGTTCCTCGGCGATTCCTACGAAGTGGCGACGAAGCTGCCCGACTCCAAGGTCGGCACGGCGCTCGCGGGGCAGTACGCGCAGCTCGAGTTCCGCCAGACCAGCCAACAGAACGGCGACACACCGTTCAAGGATGTGCGGGTTCGCCAGGCGGTCAGCCATGCGATCAACCGCGACGAGATCAACGAGAAGGTCGAGAACGGTCTCGGCGAGGTCACCTGGCAGCACTTCAACAGCGACTCGCCGTACCACGCCGACGAGTTCGACGAGCGCTACCCCTACGACCCCGAACGGGCCCGCGAACTGCTCGCCGAGGCCGGCTATC
>SXJQ01000246.1 GCA_005779345.1 Actinomycetota bacterium | reverse complement strand
GCTGGCAAGACGTCGAGGAGCTGCTCGACGCGGGCATCGTCGTGATCTCCACCGTCAACATCCAGCACCTGGAGTCGGTCAACGACGTGGTGGAGCGGATCACCGGGGTCGTGCAGCGCGAGCGCGTTCCCGACGAGGTGGTGCGATCCGCCGAACAGGTCGAGGTCGTCGACATGACCCCTGAGGCACTGCGTCGACGCCTCGCGCACGGCAACGTCTACGCGGCCGACAAGATCGACGCGGCACTGACGAACTACTTCCGGCCCGGCAACCTGACGGCGCTGCGCGAGCTGGCACTGCTCTGGGTGGCAGACCGCGTCGACGCCTCGCTCGATGAGTATCGGGAGCGTCACGGGATCAGCACTGCCTGGGAGACCCGCGAACGGGTCGTCGTGGCGATCACCGGCGCGCCGGGCGGTGAGCATCTCCTGCGCCGCGCAGCTCGCATCGCGCAGCGATCGCACGGCGTGCTGCTCGGCGTCCACGTCCGCCGGGGCGACGGTCTCGCGCGCGACGCGCGTGGCGCGATCGACGCGCACCGGCAGCTCCTCGTCGACCTGGGCGGGACGTTCCACGAGGTGGTCGGCGTCGACGTCGCCGAGGCGATCGTGGAGTTCGCGCGCAGCCAGAACGCGACGCAGATCGTGCTCGGCGCGAGTCGCCGGAGTCGGTGGTCCGAACTCCTTTCGGGCTCGGTGATCACGCGCGTCGTACGTGCGTCGGGCTCCGTCGACGTCCACGTCATCTCACACGAGTCCGACGAACTCGACCGGGTACGCGCCGCGCTGCCGGTTCGACGCCGGGCCCCGCTCCCACCGCGCCGCCGCAACGCCGGATGGCTGTTCGCGTCCGTGGCACTCCCGCTGCTCACCGTCGTCCTCGCGGCAGTCCGCGACGACCTCCACCTGGCGAGCCACCTCTTCCTCTATCTGCTCGTGGTCGTGGCGATCGCCGTCGTCGGCGGACGCCTGCCGGCGATCACGTCGGCCGTCGCCGCCTTTCTCCTGGCGAACTGGTACCTGACCCCGCCGCTCCACACGTGGACCGTGTCCGAGCGCGAGAACCTCCTCGCCCTCGTGGTCTTCATCGTGGTGGCTGCCGTCGTGAGCAGCTACGTGGCGATCGCCGCGGCCCGCACCCTGGAGGCGGAGCGGGCGAAGGCCGAGGCCGAGGTACTGCTCCGACTGAGCACCTCCTTCGACGAGAGCGACCCACTCGGCGCGGTCGTCGACACGCTGCGCTCGACGTTCGCGCTCGACGCCGCAGCCGTCCTGCACCGCGACGCGAACGACGCGTGGGGTGCGGTCGCGGCCGCCGGACCGGTGCCGGCGACACCCGAGTCGGGCGACACGTTCGAGCTGCTCGGCGACGACCTCGTGCTCGTCCTCACGGGCCCGACGCTCACGGCCGACGATCGGCGGATCCTCAGCGCGTTCGCCGCGCACCTCGAAGCCATGATCGAACGACGCGAGCTCGGCGACGCGGCGGCGCGCGCCGTCGCGCTCGATCGTGCCAATTCGCTCCGAACCGCGCTCCTCCAGGCCGTCTCGCACGACCTCCGCACCCCGCTCGCCGCGATCAAGGCGGCGGTGTCGAGCCTGCGCGCGCCCGACATCGAGTGGGACGCCGCCGACGAAGCGCAGTTCCTCGCGACGATCGAGGAGGCGACCGACCACCTCACGACGCTCGTCACCAACCTGCTCGATCTCAGCCGGCTCCAGGCCGGCGTCGTCACTCCGGCGATCCGGCCCGTCGGTCTCGACGAGGTCGTCCCGGTGGCGCTCGACGGGATCGCGGGGTTCGACGGGCGGTCGCCGTCGATCTCGCTCGATCTCCCCGACGGACTCCCCGACGTGGCCGCCGACCCGGTGCTGCTCGAACGCGTCGTCGCGAACCTGGCGAAGAACGCGCTGCGATTCGATCGCGCAGGCACCCGCGTTCGCGCGAGTCGCCACGGCGACTCGGTGCAACTCCACGTCATCGATCATGGTCCCGGGATCCCCGCCGAGCTGCGCGACCTCGTCCTCCAACCGTTCCAGCGGCTCGGTGACCAGCGCACCGACGGCGGGGTGGGTCTCGGGCTCGCCGTCGTACGAGGATTCGTGACGGCGATGCACGGAGAACTGCTCCTCGAGGACACACCCGGTGGCGGCCTCACGGCCATCGTGACCCTCCCGGTCGCGCTATGAGCCCCGCCGCGCTCCGGATCCTCTGTGTCGACGACGAGCTCCCGATCCTGCGCACGCTCGCCGCGAACCTGAAGGCGCGCGACTACGTCGTCGACCTCGCGCCGACCGGGGAGGATGCCCTGCGGCTCGCGGCCGAGCACCGCCCCGACGCGGTGATCCTCGATCTCGGGCTCCCGGGGATGTCGGGGATCGATGTCATCCACGGGCTCCGCGGGTGGACGCAGGTTCCGATCCTCGTGTTGTCGGCGCGCGACGACGAGCACGACAAGGTCGCGGCACTCGACGCGGGGGCCGACGACTAAGTCACCAAGCCGTTCGGGATGGGCGAACTGCTCGCCCGGCTCCGCGCCGCGCTGCGACGCAACCTCCCCGGCGAGGAGGCCGCCGTCGTCGTGACCGCCCACTTCACCATCGACCTGGGGACCCGACGCGTGACGAACGCCGCCGGCGAGGTCCGCCTCACCCCGACCGAATGGCATCTCGTCGAGGTGCTCACACGCCACGCGGGCAAGTTGGTCACGGGCCGCAAGCTCCTCCAGGAGGTGTGGGGTCCCCAGTACGGCGAGGAGACCAACTACCTCCGCGTCCATCTCGCGCACATCCGGCGCAAGCTCGAACCCGAGCCGAGCCGCCCCCGGTACTTCATGACCGAGCCCGGGATGGGATATCGCTTCGAGCCCGACGACACATCGCGCGCGTGATCTTCGCGACAAGTCCTCGACGCAACGCGTTAAGAACGCGTCAAGGACCGCCCTCCGACACCCTCGACGAGTGGCGACGGGTGTCTCATCCGGGGTCGTGCCGACGAAGTGCAGGACCTCATGAAGCCCACGCCGACGAACACCGCGGCGACGCTCGCCACCGCACCCTCCGGGCCGATCGCGACGCCCGCCTCGCTCCGAACACGCGCTGAACCGCGGCCCCTCCCGGCGCGTCCCCGGATCACGATGCGCGAACCGTTGCGCTACCGGGCCAAGCGCAAACTGCTCGGGCCGCCGCTGCCCACCGACCAACTCGAGCACGAACGCCTCGGAAATCCGACGGCGCTCGCGGTGTTCGCCTCCGACAACCTCTCGTCGTCGGCCTACGCAACCGAGGAAATCCTGCGTGTGCTGGTCCCGGCCATCGGCGTCGCGGCCTTCTCGCTCGTCGTGCCGATCACGGTCGCAATGTTGGTGGTGCTCGGCTTCTTGATCCTCAGCTACCGCGAAACGATCAAGGAGTACCCGACCGCCGGCGGCGCCTACATGGTGACCCGCGACAACTTCGGCCTCCTCCCAGCGCAGGTGGCCGGGGTCGCTCTGCTCACCGACTACATCCTCACCGTCGCCGTCTCGGTAGCCGCGGGGACGGCGGCACTCGCCTCGGCTGTCCACGTCCTCGAACCGTGGCGGGTCCCGATCTCGATCGCTTTCGTCGTCATCATCGCGTTCGCGAACCTGCGCGGCGTACGTGAGTCCGGAGCGCTGTTCCGCATCCCGACGTTCTTCTTCATCGCGATGATGGTCGTGCTCCTCGCGGTCGGTTTCGCCCGACTCTGGTTCGGTGACCTTCCACGGGCCGTCAACGACGCCGAAGGACTGCTCCCGTTCGGTCGGACGGGATCGGGATTGCTCCTCGGAGCATCGCTCTACAAGGTGCTCCACGCCTTCGCATCGGGAGGCGCCGCTGTCACCGGCGTCGAAGCAATCTCGAACGGCGTCCCCGCCTTCAAGAAGCCGGAGTGGAAGAACGCCCGGCAGACGCTCGTCGTGATGGGTTCGTTGCTCGGCGCGATGTTCCTCGGCCTCTCGGTCCTCGCGTCGCACCTCCACGTCGCGCCGTTCGAGGCGGGAGTGCCGACGGTGATCTCGGAGATCGCTCGGCTCGTCTTCGGCGATCACGGTGCCGGCAAGGTCTTCTACTTCCTGCTCCAGGCCGGCACGATGCTGATCCTGGTGCTCGCCGCGAACACGAGTTTCGCCGACTTCCCGAGGCTCGCGTCGTTCCATGCCGGCGACAACTTCATGCCGAAGCAGTTGACCAAACGTGGGCACCGACTCGTGTTCTCGAACGGGATCGTCACGCTCGCCGCGACCGCAATCGTCCTGATCGTGATCACCAAGGCACGCGTCGAGAAGCTGATCCCGCTGTATGCGATCGGTGTCTTCTTGTCGTTCACGATGTCGCAGGCCGGAATGGCGCGCCATCACGTTCGACTCAAGCACGCCGGCTGGCGGCGCGGGCTCTTCGTCAACGGGGTCGGCTGCTTGTTGTCGGCCGTCGTGTGCATCGTGATCGCGGCGACGAAGTTCCTCGAGGGCGCATGGTTCATCGTCCTGCTCGTCCCGATCATGGTGTACGCCCTCGTGCGGCTGAACCGGCAGTACGTCAACGAAGCCGCAGCACTGGAGCACAATGTCACCGCGGCGGCGACCGAGCGCGTGCTGCCCCACCATGTCGTACTCGTCTTCGTCGACCAGATCGACCTCGCCGCGGCCGCCGCGATTCGCTACGCGCGTACGCTCGTCCCCGACGAGATGCGCGCCGTGCACGTCGCCGTCGACCCCCTGCACGCGGCCGAACTCGCCGCGCACTGGCAGACGTTGGGGCTCACGCGGTTCCCACTCGAACTCGTCGACTGTCCCGATCGGCGTCTCGTCCGCCATGCCGCCGAGGTCGTCGGCGACGAAGCGGCCGACGGGCGCTCGGAGGTCACGGTCCTCCTCCCGCGGCGCGTCTACCGACGGTTGTGGCATCGCTTCCTCCACGACCGAACGGCCGAGGAGCTCGCGACGGAGCTCGGCAAACTCCCCAACACCAACGTGACGTTCGTGCCGGTCGATCTCGGCGGTCAAGCTCGTGCTGCGACCGCAGCGGAGGGTTCCGGACGATGAAGTCCGACCTGCCGATGATGCCGATCGGTGAGGTCCGCTACCGCGAGCGCGCGCGGGTTCGCGGTCGCGTGCGTTCGGTGCGGATCACCCCGTTCGGCGACACCTCGACGCTCGAGGCCGTGGTCGCGGACGACACCGGCGGGATCCTGGTCGTCTTCTACGGTCGGCCGAAGATCGGCGGAATCGATCTCGGACGACGCATCGAGATCCAGGGGATGGCCGGGCTGCACCGCACCTACCTCGCCGTCATCAACCCTGAGTACACGTTGCTCCCGGCCGCGAGCACCCGGTGGCAGGGAACGAGAATCGGCCACGGGTTGCGCCGCATGACCTGCCCGACAGCGCGCG
>SXJQ01000245.1 GCA_005779345.1 Actinomycetota bacterium | reverse complement strand
TCGGGTTCCAGCGGCGGGTCTGATGCCCGAAGTGGACACCGGCCTCCAGCAATTGCTTCATCGTGACGACGGCCATGGCCGTGCCTCCCTTGGTTGGTCACCCGTCCGCCAGAACGCCGCCGTCGGGCGACGCACCTCGGGTTTCGCGGACGTGCATGAGTGGGTCGGTCGGGAACGGATCCGGGTCGGATCCGCGAACGGGTCGGTGAGACGGGTCCCGGAACGGAACGCGGGCCATTCGTCTCGGGAATGGATCTGGGGAAACGGATCTCGTGACGGGCGCCGGGCCCAGAGCAGGCCGACGACCGGGCGACAGTGTAGCGGCCCGCCTTCGCGCTCCTTCGGCCGGTTCCGGCACGGCCACGCCGACGTCGTACCGCGGCATCAGGTGGCCCGAACAGGGCGGTGCCCCGGCCGAAGCCGGGGCACCGGGGGTACCGACGATCGATCCTTGCGGGAGGACACCGGGGGTGGCGGTGTCCCCGGATCGGTCATCGGATCGCTACGAGCCGTCGTCAGCCCTCGACCGACGACCACCCCACCCGGGACTGGCTCGCTGGGAACGGACTCGGGAACCGGCTCGCGCGGAATCGCCTCGCCCGGAATCGCCTCGCCCGGAATCGCCTCGCCCGGAATCGGCTCGCGCGCGACCAGCGGCACCGCTCGTACGGCGGGCGGTCGTCGGGTCCTTCACCGTGACCGCGCCACGACCGCGCCGACGCGCTGCAAGCCGAAGACCCCACACCCACCAAGCCCCACGAAACACGACCCCTACCAACGGAACCGCGGCGAACACCGACCGCGACACCGAACCGCGCCCTCCTTCCTGGAGGACCCCACCGACGGCTTCCGTGCTGCACGCACCATACAGCGACCTCGCGACGCATGGGAAGGGTCGTCGGGCCCGGCGCGAGTCGTTGCCGGGCTCGCGGCGCACGAAGGATCGACTTCGCGTCAGACGAGCGAGAGCGCGGAGTCGACCAGCGCCCCGGGCGCCCGCTCGACATAGGCGATGCGCTCCCCGACGACGGTCGCGAGCAACGATGCGGCGAGCGAGATACACGGCGGCGGGCGCCCCACGAGCGCATTGCGCACGGCGAGCAGAGCGTCGTCGTCGGTGGTGATGGCCGAGTGCTGGCCGAGGATCGAGTCCGGGTTCACGGTCACCGACTCGGCGCCGTCGAGTTCGGTCGAGCCCCGTGGCGCGACCCAGTCGAGCGGCGCGCCGATCGACACGACGTCGAGCCCCGGCGGCAAGCGCGTCGCGTCGAGGTCGTGCAGCAACGCGCTCGTCTCGGCCAGATCCGCGACCGACGGCGCCGATGCGGGTGGCAGCCCCGGCACGATGTCGAGCGCACTCGCGCCGCCCGGCATCCTCGCGATCGCCGTCGCCGACGTCGCGCTCGGTGCGCCCTGGTGCGGCGAGGCCAACGTGACGACCGTGCCGAGCGGCGGCAGCGTCGGGTCACCGGGTTCGTAGTAGAGCTGGAGGAACGTCTGCACCACGAGCCCACCTTGGCTGTGCGCGACGAGGTCGACGCTGCGTCCCGGTTGTTCACGCTGCATCGCCCGCAACTGTTCGCCGAGGTTGCGCGCGGAGTCGCGGATCGGCGCGTGCGTATCTTCGGCGACGTACGCGCCCGAATGCGAGCCCGACGTTGCCACGGCCGACGACGGCGCGCCCGACGACGAATACGAGTACCACCGCACGTCGACAGCGTCGTAGCCAAGTCGTTCCGGCGGGAACGCGTTGCTCGCGCCGGTCTCGGTGCGATGGCTGTTGATCCCGGCGACGAACATGAGCCGGTTCCCCGATCCGTGGATCGCGCCGAGTGGCGGTGGCGAGGTCTCACAGCGGCGGCGTTGCTCGACGTACGCGGTCACGCCGCGCAACAGATCGATCGTCAGGCCCGGCCCGAGATCGAAGAACCCGGGATCGAGCGGCGCGACCGCGCGCAGGATCGCGTCGAGATCGGCGAGTTGACCCGCACCTGCCGCGAGCACAGCAGCGAACTCGTCGAGTGCCGCCTCGCCGCTCGCCGCGAGATCGACCAGACCGCGCACTCCCGGGAGTTCGGCGAGCGTCTGCAACATCGCGCGATGCTCGCCCGGCCACTCCGCACCTGCGGGGGGCGCGAGCCGAACCAATTCGGTGAGGTCGTCCGGGGCGAACAACAACATCGGATCGGCGTAGTCGTCGCCGATCCGCAGCCCGACATGCACGACGCCACGATGCTCGTCGTCATCGTCGTTCGCTCCCGTGTCGGGGGCGCAGCACGTGGCCACGACATCGCCGGCCGCGACTCGGCCACCACGGCGCACGCGCACGTCGTCGACGAAGGAGTAACTGGTGCGCCAGCCGTTGTCGTGGCGAACCACCACGTGGAGCGCGCCCGCGACCGCGCCCGCGTATTCCACCGTGCCGGCACCCGCGGCGTGCACCTCCGTGTCGGGATCGGCGGCGAGATCGACACCGCGGTGGCCCGCGCCGAACGGCGAACTCGGCGCCTCGAACGCCAGCACGACGTCGCCGTTCACGGGCCGGACCCACCCCGTCGTCGCGGCTGCCGCCGGTTCGGCGCCGACCGTGCCCACCACCCCGGCGCTCAGCACCCCGGCGCCCACCACCGCGCCGATCCGCTGGCGAACCGTCGTGTACGCACCCGACGAGACCCCGAAACGGCGGGCCCCGCGACTTCCCATGGTCGCCCGGCGACCCATGCCCACACCTCCACGACAACGCGCGCCAGCGCGTCGGACTCGATGGGGGAAGGCTCGACCGGGGGAAGACTCGATCGGGGAAGGCTCGACCGGGGGAAGGCTCGATCGGGGAAGTGCCGACGAACCTAGCCGATCATGCGAATCAGGCGAACAGCAGGTCGAGACATCGCTGCACCGAGCGGTCGACGTCGCGGATCGAGCACCGACCGTGCGCCCAGGACCGCAGGCGGGTCACCATGACGGCGTTCGCGGTCTCGACGATCGCGGCGGCCGTGTCGGGATCGATCGACGGGAGGGCTCCGGCGAGCGCGGCGACGTTGCGCTTGCCGAATTCGTCGAACAACGCTCGCGCGTTGGCGTCGTTCGAGTGTTCGAGCACCATCTCGGCGCGCATCATCTGCGGGTGCCGTTCGAACGCGCGCACCGCCCGCCGCATCAGCGCGCGGAACCGCGCCTCATCGTCGCCGCCACGTGGCGTCGGGCCTGCACGAGGGAACTCCTCTGCCCACTCGAGCAGCGCGGCAGCATAGAGATGTTCCTTCGATGTGAAGTACCGGTAGATCGTCGCGAGCGCGACCCCGGCGGCGTCGGCGATGTCGCGCATCTGGATGGCGTCGTACTCGTCGCGCTCGAGCAGGGTGATGGCCGCCACGACGATCCGGTCCCGGCGAGCGCGCTGGCCCCGCGGCAGCGTGGTCGGATCGAGCGGGGCAACGGGCACGTTCGCCATACTAGAACCCGATTCTGGAATGGAACCAGATTCTGGTCTAGGGTGGACGCCAGGCACCGATCACCCGGAGACGATGACCATGACCGCAACGACGAGCAGCCGCTACACCATCATCTCGGCCGACACCCATGCCGGCGCGAACCACGAGACCTACCGCGAGTACCTCGACTCCGAGTACCTCGACGACTTCGACGCGTGGCGCGCGAAGTACAAGAACCCGTGGAAGGACCTGCGCGACACCGACCTTCGGGTCCGGAGTTGGGACGACGACCGCCGCGACGCCGACCAACTCAGCGACGGCATCGTCGGCGAGGTCATCTTCCCGAACACCGTCCCGCCGTTCTATCCGGGGTTCGTCCTGTTCGCCGGACCGCCGAAGCCGGAGGACTACGCCCACCGACGCGCCGGGATCAAGGCCCACAACCGTTGGATGGTCGACTTCTGCTCCCGCAAGCCCGCCCAACGCGCCGGGATCGGCCAGATCTTCCTGAACGACATCGACCACGCGATCGACGACGTGAAGTGGATCAAGGAACAGGGCCTGCGCGGCGGGGTCTTGCTGCCGACCGTCGCCCCCGACGTCACGTGGGTCAAGCCGCTCTACGACCCGGTCTACGACCCGCTGTGGGCGACGATCGAAGAACTCGAGATTCCGCTCAACCTGCACGCCGGCACCGGCTCTCCCAACTACGGCAAGTACGCGTCGGTACCGATGATCATGATCACCGAGGTCGGCTTCTACGGCTCACGCGCGTTCGTGCACATGCTCCTGTCGGGCGTGTTCGAACGATTCCCGCGATTGAAGTTCGTGATGACCGAGGGTTCGGCCGCGGCGATTCCGCCGATGCTGGAACACCTCGACCAGGTCATCGCGAACGTCCGCAAGGGCGAGATCGGCGAGTTGAAGTACACCGCCGAGAACGCGCTCGCGCGCTCGGCCACCGAGTACTTCCAGCAGAACGTGTGGGTCGGCGCGAGCTTCCCCGGACCTGCCGACTGGGAAGCCCGGAAGGTGATGGGACCCGATCGGTTCATGTGGGGCAGCGACTACCCGCACGACGAAGGCACGCCGCCCTACTCCAAGGAGAACCTGCGCGCCGTGTTCCACGAGGTCGGAGAGGCCGAGCTGCGCGACATCCTCGCGGGCAACGCGGCCAAGCTCTACGACTTCGATCTCGACGCGCTCGCGCCGCTCGCCGACCAATACGGCCCGACGATCGACGAGATCGCGACCCCGCTCACCGACCTGCCCACCGCGCCGAACGCGGCGCTGCTGAAGGCGGTCCGAGGCACCCTGATGTGAACCTCGCGCGCGCGATCAGGTGACGATGCCGCGCTCGGTCACCGGTTCCTGCAACCGACCGCGCAGCTGGAAGATCGCCTTGGTGTGGATCTGACAGACGCGGCTCTCGGTGACGCCGAGCACGCTGCCGATCTCGGCGAGCGTCAGACCCTCGTAGTAGTAGAGCGTGAGGACGAGTCGCTCGCGGTCGGGCATCCGGTTGATCGCGTCGGCGAGTACCGAGCGCATCTCCTGCGACTCGAACTTGGCCACCGGGTCGTTGGCGGTATCGGCGATCGTGTCGCCGACGGTGCTGCCGCCGCCGCGGTCGCTGCCGCCGCCGAGCAACTCGTCGAGCGCGACGATCCCGACGAAGCTGATCTGACTCATCGTGTTGGCGAGCTCGGTCTCGGTGAGCCCGAGCTCCACCGCGACCTCTTTGTCGTCGGGCGTGCGCTTGAGTTCGTTCTCGAGCTTGCTGTAGGCGCGTTCGATCGAACGAGCCTTGGCCCGCACCGAGCGCGGAACCCAGTCGATCGAGCGCAACTCGTCGATGATCGCGCCCTTGATCCGGCTGATCGCGTAGGTCTCGAACTTGAAGCCGCGGCTCAGGTCGAACTTGTCGATCGCGTCGATCAACCCGAACATCCCGTACGAGACGAGGTCGGACTGCTCGATGTTCTGCGGCAGACCTGCGGCGACCCGGCCTGCCACGAACTTCACCAGCGGTGAGTAGTGCAGGATGAGGCGGTCGCGCGCGTCGCGCGATGCCGTGGTCTTGTACTGGTCCCAGAGTTCGGCGACGAGCGAGGCGGCGTCTTCCACTGTGGCTGTGCGTCCTGCGTGGCTGGTGGGGGGCGGGATCCGACCGGACGGCCGGGAGATGGTGCGAACCACGAGCGCGGATCGGGCTCGGGACTCAGGCTCGCGGGTGCGTTCCGTCGTACACCGCTTTCAGTCGGTCGCGAGTGACGTGAGTGTAGACCTGAGTGGTCCCGAGATCGGCGTGACCGAGCAGTTCCTGGACCGCCCGGAGGTCGGCGCCCCCCTCGAGCAGGTGGGTCGCGAACGCATGACGGAGGGCGTGAGGGTGCAGTCGGCGGCCATCGGGGAGCGGGTGGCGGGCCACGATCCGCGTGGCATCGCGCGGCGACAAACGCCGGCCGCGACGATTGAGGAACAGCGCCTCGGCCGGCGAATCCGGACCGACGAGGGCCGCCCTCACCAGGAGGTACGCGCCGATCGCGTCGGCCGCGGCCACCCCGAGCGGGAGGCGCCGCACCTTGGTCCCCTTCCCGAGCACCGTGATGGTCCGTCGCTCGAGATCGGCGTCGGTCGTGCCGAGCCCGCAGGCCTCGCTCACCCGGAGGCCGCACCCGTAGAGCAACTCGAGCAGCGCGAGGTCGCGCCGCGCGAGCGCGGCCTCGCGTCGGGAGCCGGCATCCGACGCTCCCGCACCTGCCGTGCCCGTCCCCGACGCGACGGCGTCGGCGGCGTCGTCGAGCAATGCGACCGTGTCCGCAGACCGCGGCACGCGGGGCAGGCGTGACACCGGTGTGGGTGTGCGGAGCCGTCGACCGGGGTCGTCGGTGATCGCGCCCACGCCGCGCAGGTGCCGGACCAATGCTCGAACCGCGGCCGCCTTGCGCGCGATCGACGCCCGGCCGAGGCCACGGGTCTCGAGGTAGGCGAGGTAGCGCCGCAGGGTGCGATGGTCCACATCGCCCGGTTCGTCGGCGATGCCACGCGTCGCCCAGGCGACGAACTCGCGGGCGTCGTGCTCGTAGGCGCGGCGGGTGTGCTCGGACTTCGTCGCGAGCGTCGCGACGAAACCCGCGAGATCGAACGGTCCGTCGCGATCCATGCGATCAGGCTACGGCGCGTTCCCGAGCCCGACTCGCCGCAACCGGGAGGCGTCGTTCACCATGGAGACCTCGTTCATCCAGGAGGCGCGAACGCGGTCACGCCGACCAGCACGGCCTGCGCGAGCGACTTCGCCGGGTTGCCGGCCTCGGCCACCGGCCGATGCAACTCGGCGGTGGCGAGCCAACCGACCCGGCCGCTGCTTCGCAGTTCCACGGTCACCAGTCGCACCGACCCGCCGCCGAGCGACGCGAACGGCGGCCCGGCGTGGTGCCACGCCGTCGCGGTCCAACGCGGGTCGGTGAGGCTCGCGATGTCGACGAGCACGTCGACCGGAACGGCAGCATCGGCACGAAGACTCGCGTGGTACTCCACGAACGAACTCCCAACGTCGGCGAGACCGAGACGCCTCGCCCACGTCATCAACGACGACAGTATGACGCCGCGGCCACCGCGAACAGGTCCATCCTGCGTCAGGGCTCGAGGCGGGGGCGCACAGCCGGGCCCGCGAGGCCGGGTGTCGTCGACCCTGTATACGGTGCGAATCACTTCCTCCGCGGCACTTCCCCGGCCGTCCCGATCCGCCCCACGTCGCCGGGGCCGGTCTCGATCGTCGATCCGGAGGAAGTCGTCGTGCTCGCCACCGTTCGTAGCGCCAACCTGTTCGGGATCGACGGACGCGCGGTGTTCGTCGAGACGCACCTCTCCGCGGGCCTCCCGAGCTACAGCGTCGTCGGCCTCCCCGATACGGCCGGGCGCGAGTCGCGCGAGCGGGTCCGCGCCGCGCTGCTGAGCAGCGGTCTCGCCTGGCCCATGCAGCGCATCACCGTGAACCTGGCACCCGCGACCCTCCGCAAGACCGGTTCGGGGCTCGAGCTCGCGATCGCGATCGCGCTGCTCGTCGCCGCGGGCGAGCTCCCCGATGCCGCCGTCGAGGGCACCGGGGTGCTCGGCGAACTCGGCCTCGACGGGCGGGTCCGGCCCGTGTCGGGGGTGCTCGCACTCGTCGGGGCGCTCGCCGCCGCGGGTGTCGGTCGGGTCGTCGTCCCGATCGAGAACGCCGCCGAAGCCGCACTCGTCGACGACGTCGAGATCCTGCCCGCGAGCCGCCTCGCCGACCTGCGCGACTGCTTGAAGGGCGAACTGCCCTGGCCCGACGTCCCACCGCCGGTGTCGCCGCGCGTTCGAGACGACGATCTCGCCGATCTCGCCGAGGTCCGCGGCCTCGCCGCGGCACGGCTCGCGCTCACCGCCGCCGCGGCGGGCGGGCACCACGTGTTGTTCGCGGGCGAACCCGGCGCCGGCAAGACGATGCTCGCCCGACGATTCACCTCGATCCTGCCGGCGTTGGACCATCGCCGCGCGCTCGAGGTCACCCGCATCCACTCCGTCACCGGTCTGCACACGAGCGGCGCGCTCGTCACCGCACCGCCACTGCGCGCGCCGCACCACAGCGCTTCGGTCGCCGCGCTCGTCGGCGGCGGCAGTCTCGGTCACATCCGACCCGGCGAGGCGACGCTCGCGCACCGCGGCGTGCTGTTCCTCGACGAGGTCGCGGAGTTCGCACCGTCCGCACTCGACGCGCTGCGCCAGCCCCTCGAAGAGCGTGTGATCCGCGTTGCACGCGCGGGGGTCATGGTGGAGCTACCGGCCGACTTCACACTCGTCGCCTGCTGCAATCCGTGCCCCTGCGGCCGCACCGACGCGACCTGTCGATGCTCCGACTCCATCCGCGATCGGTATCGGCGACGTCTCTCGGCACCCTTCCTCGATCGTTTCGATCTGCGTGTGCGCGTCTGCGCCCCGCGCGCCGATGAACCCGCCGGGGCATCGTCGGCCACGGTGCGCGAACAGGTCGCGGTCGCGCGGCAGCGCCAGCATCACCGGCTCGCCGAGACGCGCTGGGACCGCAACGCGCATGTTGCCGCGCGCGCACTCGGCGAGCTCTGCGCGGTCCGCGGCGCGGCGCGCCTGCGCTTCCTCGAAGTATGCCGCGACCTACGCCTCTCGGGCCGCGGCGCCGCGCGCGTGCAACGGGTCGCGCGCACGCTCGCCGACCTCGACGACGTCGAGGCGATCTCCGACGAGCACGTCGAGATCGCAGCCGGACTCCGCGAAGACATCCCGTGAGCGCGCGATCGGAGCGAGAAGTCTGCGCGGCGATTCTCGCCGCGCTACCGCGCGTGACCCCGGTGCGCCTGCGTGCCCTGCTCCTCGCTGCCGGTACACCCGAACTGGCGGTGGCCGCCATCGCCGACGGTCGGGTCGGCGTCGAGGCGATCCCCGGCGAGGTCGTCGCCGGCTGGCGGCACGCGCTCGACACGACGGCCGTCGCGGTCCGTGAGCATCTCGCTCACCGCCCGACCCGGGTGTTGGTGTTCGACGACCCCGACTGGCCGCTCTCACTCGACGCGCCGTCGATGCCGGCCGTCCTGCTCGCCGAAGGCGACGACTACTCGGCCCTGCACCGCCCACGGATCGCCGTCGTGGGGACACGGCACCCGACCCCGCAGGGCATCGCCGACGCCCGCGAGGTCGCGACCGTGCTCGCCGACTCGGGCGCCACGGTCGTGTCGGGGCTCGCCTACGGGATCGACGCTGCCGCGCACGACGCGTCGCTCGTCGCCGGCGGCACCACGATCGGCGTGACCGCCACCGGGCTCGACCAGCCCTACCCGAAGCCGAACGCGCCGCTGTGGTCACGGGTACGAGCCCAAGGGCTGATCCTGGGCGAGAACCCGTTCGGGACACGCCCCGAGCCCCGGCTGTTCCCGATCCGCAACCGCATCATCGCGGCGCTCTCCTCGAGCGTGGTGATCGTCGAGGCGGCCGTGCGCGGCGGCGCGTTGCACACGGCGCTCGCCGCCAAGGACATGGGCAAGCACCTCTGGGCGATTCCGGGATCTCGCCGGAACCCGGTCGCCGAGGGGTGCAACCGTCTCATCGCCGACGGCGCCCAACCGCTCCTCGACCCGATCGACATCGCCGTCGCCGTCGGACGCGACCCCGTCTCGCTCGCCGCCGATCCGACCCCGGTGCGCGGGCGGCAGCGCAGGACGGCACCGCTCTCGACCGCCGCCGCCGAGGTGCACCGGGCGTGCGGCGGCGAACCCGCGACCCTCGACCAACTCGTCGGGGTCACCGGTCTCCCGGTCGCAGCGGTGGTCGCCGCGACCCGGGAGCTGGCGCGACTCGGCCGGATGCAGCGAGCCTCGGGTCGGCTCTGGCCGTTGTGAAGTCGCGCCCATCGGTGCTGCGGCGCGGTCGCCGAGGTGACCGACGCCACCGCGATCGAAGCGCTCCGCGCTCCAGTCGGCGGCACCGTTGCCGATGCAAAGGGTGATGCAGCTCGAAACGTGCCCCTACGACGGCAGCCCGATCCAGGCCGAGTCCTTCTCGGGTGGTTCGGTCTTGTTGTCGTGCGCGCACTGCGATGCGGCATGGGAGTGGCACAACGCCTGGGTTCGTCGGGTCCAGCCCCCCGACCGAGCCCGACTCGCGGCACCCCTGACCGGTTCGCACACGGTCGACGCCGCGGTCGAGCCTGCTTGACCGCGGCGCGACCGGTCAGCGCGCGCCGCAGACCCCGCTTCGTTGAGCGGTCGGGCGTGTCATGCGCGCTCGTCTGCTCAACGAAGCCTGCTGGTCGAGACGGCGGTACGGTAGCGCCGTGGGTTACAACCCGTTTCGCAAGCAGGTCAAGCGCTCGAGCGACGCCTGGTTCCTCGTCAGCGCGCTGATCGTCGCGGCGCTGCTCGTCGTCTGGGCCGCCAACCCGTTCTGACCGGGTTCGACCTTCGGAGCGATCGTGCTGCTCTCCCCCGACGACGACCTCGAGGTCCGTCACGTGCAGCCGTACGAGGCGGTGAAGCCATACCGGTGCCCGGGCTGTGACCACGAGATCCGCAGCGGCGAGGGACACGAGGTCGTCGTGCCCACCGCGGCCCCCGACCATCGCCGCCACTGGCACAGCGGCTGTTGGCAGCGCGAGGCGCGCCGCCTCGAACGCGAACGCGCCCGAAGGCCGCGTCCCTGAGATGCCGTCAGCCCGACGAGGCGATCTCGGCGGGCATCGGCGGCAGCCCGACCGCGCCGACGAACGCACGATCGGTGGCGCCGAGCACGAGGCCCTCGCTCCGCGTGCGGGCGAGGTGGTCGCGGAACCAGGCGTTGTCCTGGATGTCGTCCATGAGGAACACCGCGTCGGGGCCGAGCCGTGGCAGCACGAGATCACATCCGAAGCGTCGCCCCGGGTACGACTTGTCGGAGTCGTAATGGAACAGGTCGATCGTGTCGACCTCGGCGAGGATCTCGGGCAGGTTCGCGGCATCACCGCGCGTGCGCAACGACCAGTGCTCGCGCAGGTCGTCGGGGACGAGCACCCCGACGAAGCGTTCCGGATCCGGGAGCCGGAGGAACGGGAAGTCGCTCGACCACAGCCGGCCACCGTCGCCGTTGCGTTCGAGCGCCCGGAGGAACGCGTACGACGAGTAGCCGAATGCGACCCCGGTCTCGACCACCGTGCGCGGCCGACGCAATCGCGTCGCGAAGTAGAGGAGTTCGTAACGACCGCCGGCGCCCAACGCGATTCCGAGTCGTTCGCTCTCGGCAGCCGCGTGGGCCTCGAGTTCCTCACCGAACGCTCTCGCTTCGGCCCAGAGGTCGGCGTCGATCGCCGCGCAGTACCGAGCGGGAGCGATCCGCCGGCTCGCGTACCAGGCCACGGCCGCGGCCCGTTCGCGCTGCTCGCCCGAAAAGCGCGCTCGGACCTTGCCGGCGACCACACGCGCGTACCCGGGCCGCACGACGTTGCGAAGGAGGTGCAGGGCCCGTTCGAGGCGTGAGCCGCGGTCGGGGGCAACGGTCGAGGTCATCGCTCCAGTGTCGCAGTCCGCCGCGAACGGGTCGAACCCGCCGAGTCCGATCAGGACCGCGCCGCGATGCGGGTGGCGCGGGCATGGGCCGTCCGGGCCCGCTCGAACGACACGGCGCTCGCGACCACCACCAGCATGAACGCGCTGAACGCCACCGTCCGGTTCGTGAGATCGGTCCCGACGAGCACCGCATGCAACGACAACGTCCAACACGCGAGGTAGCTCAGCATGTGCGCAGCGTGCCAGACCCGACGCGGGATCCGGTGTCGCAGGCGCGAGGTCACCTGCACGATCGCGAGCGACCACACGGCGATCACCCCGAGCGACATCGCCCATGGCTCCCAGCTCGCCGCGCCAGGAACGATCGCGTCGACCCAGCGCAGCCCGACATAGCTGTCGGCGACCGCGGTCACGATGTGCAGCACCGCGAGCGCGACTCCGAGCGCGCCGAGCGTCGAGTGCGTGTCGACCAGCCACCGGCGGGCACCGCGCCGTTCGATCATCCGTCCCGAGGCCGCCGCGCCCCAGACGACAGCCGCGACGAGCAGCACCCACGACACGAGTGCGCTCGATCGGGTGAGGTACCAGATCGCCTCGGAACTCATCGTGGGTCGCCTCCCACCGGGGTCGCGATCCAGAACCGAACATCGGAGTCGCCGCCCAGCGTCGTCACCGCGCCCCAGGCGTCGACGACGAGTGCGGTTCGGGCGAGCGCGGGGAGCACGCCGTCGAGGAACACGCACTTCGCTGCGACCTCCGCGTCGCGTGCACTCGCGGCGACGACCGTCACCTGGCGCCGCTCCGACACAGCGGGTCGGCCGGTCACCGGGTCGAGGAGATGATGCACGACCGCGCCCGTCGCGTCGCGCCAGCGGCGCCGGGCCGACGTACTCGTGGCGACGCCGCCCGCTGCCAACACGACCCTGCCGACCTCGTCGCTGTCGCGGTCGTGCGGGTCGGGGTCGTGCCGGTCGCCATCGGGCGCCTCGATCGACAGCGTCCACGGCCCGCCGCCGAGCGGAGTCCCCGCGACAGCGACGTCGCCGCCGACGTTGACGAGCACCCCCGCGGCGCCCGCCCGCATCGTCCCGTCAGCGACGAGATCCGCGGCGAGACCCTTGCCGAGCCCGCCGGCGTCGAGCGTGACGCCGGCCGGGACGCGCACGAGACCGAGCGAACGGTCGACCTCCACGTCGGCGCACCCCGGCGCAACGAAGCCACGATCGACACGCGCCGCACCGGAGGTCGGCAGGCCCGAGATCGGAGGGTTCAGCGTGTCGAACGACGTCGTGTACCCGAGACGCGCGACCGACACCGTCGGGTCGAAGCGGCCCGCGGTCGTGACCCATGCGTCGCGCAGCGAGCCGACGAGCGCTGCGGTGTCGTCCGAGACGAGACACGGCGCTCCATCGGCAGCGTTGATCCTCGAGAGTTCGCTGTCGTCGCGAAATCGCGACCACCGCGCTTCGAGGCCAGCGACGCGAGCGACCGCTCGATCCGCGAGCGCTCCGGCGCGGTCGCGTTCGCTCACCACGACGACGTGGACGGCCGAACCCATGGCCCGGGTCCGACGCTCGGCGACCGTCACCGAACCAGACACGTTCAGCTCCCGTGCGTCGAGGACTGCGGGACCGGCGCAATCGGGCGGGGCGCAACGATCACGACGGGGGCGACGGGGGCGCCAGTCGTGGCCGTCGTAGCGGCAGGGTCCGCGGCAGCAGTGGCGCCATCGTCGTCGCCATCACCCTCGCTGTCGTCGTCCTCGTCGCGCTCGTCGTCGCTCGACGACCGATCGACGATCAGCCGGGGCGTCGCGGCATCGGGCGAGCCGGCGCCGGTCACCGCGGCCGCGGGGTCGGCGGTCGCGGCCGCCTGGCGGCTCATCAACGCCGCGCCGGTCGTGACGCCGGCGAACGCCGCGAGCACCGCGGCGATCTGTGAGCGCCAGGTGCGGCGCAACCGCTGCTTGGTCGCAGCCTTCATCATGTGCTCCTCTCGATCGGCCGGGCCCCGTCGCTGGGGACGGGAGCCCGGGAGTCCCGGGCCGGGCCGGGTGCCGGGGGCGGGCACCTGGCTCGGCGGCCCGGGGTACGAGGACCACTGTGCACCCCGAGGTTGAGAGGACCCTGGGGCGCGTGTTGGAGTTGGGTGAGAACCCGGGGAGTTCGGTGAGAACCTGGGGCGTTCGGTGAGAGCCCCGGGGGGGCCGTCGGGCGGGCTGCTGCGCTCGGGACCGCGGTGATCAGGAATCGATCGGAACCACGTCGATCGTCGCCACGCCCGTCGCGTCGACGAGCACCGCCGCGAGGTCGATCCGCAACCCGCGGTGGCGCACGTCGGGGTGGGCGGCGAGCCACTCGCCGGCGAGGCGTCGGAGCCGTCGCGCCTTCGCTGGGGTGATCGCTTCGGCGGGTGTTCCATAGCGCGTCGACCGACGCGTCTTGACCTCGCAGAACACGACCACGCGCGCCTCGACGACGACCAGATCGATCTCGCCGGTGCGCACCCGCCAGTTCCGATCGATCACGTCGGCACCCCGCGCCGTGTACCAGCGGGCGACGGCCTCCTCACCGAACGCGCCCAGGGCGCGGCGATCGTCGGCGGCGGCCGGCTGCGGGGCCGGCACCGCTCAGAAGTCCTTGGCCGTGAGTTCCTCGACGTTGACGTCCTTGAACGTCACGACGCGCACGCTCGTCACGAAGCGAGCCGGTCGGTACATGTCCCAGACCCAGGCGTCGCTGAGGCGCAACTCGAAGAAGACCCGGTCGGCCTCCTGCTTCGCCTCCATCTGCACGTCGTTCGCGAGGTAGAAACGGCGTTCGGTCTCGACGACGAAGCGAAACATCGGCAAGACGTCGCGATACTCCTTGTAGAGCGCGAGTTCGATCTCGGTCTCGTACCGCTCGAGATCCTCGGCACTCACGGCGCAGGCCTCGATGGGCGGAGCGGGAGCAACACCGACATGGGATCAGCTGCGACGATCGTCGCGCTTCTCCTTGATCTTGGCCGACTTCCCGATCCGGTCGCGCAGGTAGTAGAGCTTGGCGCGTCGCACGTCGCCGCGGGTGACGACCTCGATCTTCTGCACGATCGGCGTGTGCACGGGGAACGTGCGCTCGACGCCGACACCGAAGCTGACCTTGCGAACGGTGAACGTCTCGCGGACCCCACTGCCCTGCCGGCGGATGACCGCTCCCTGGAAGACCTGCACCCGCTCGCGGTTGCCTTCGACCACGCGGACGTGGACCTTCAGCGTGTCACCGGGCGAGAAGTCGGGGATGTCGTCGCGGAGGCTGGCGCGGTCGACGAGATCGGTGCGGTTCATGGCGAGGAGGCTCCCGGAATCGGGCGGGTGAGACGGGCCTTCGATGCTACCCCCGAGCCCCGAGCGGCGAGAATCCGGGCCGGTCGCACGGGTCAGCCGAGCCGAACCTCGGCCAGCGCCGGCGATCCGGGCGTTCCGCTCACCCGGAACAGCCGCAGGTCGTTGGTGCCGGCGATCAGTGCGGCCGCGGGCAGCCGGGTCCACCAACGCAGTTCGTCGGGATCGGCCACCGCCACCGCTTCGGAGGTCGCGGCGACCACACCGTTGACCACGACCAGGAGTTGGTCGCCGTCGGCGTCGGACTCACCCGCGTCGGCCCCACTCGGGTTCGCGGCATCGATATCGCCCGAGACGTCGACGGCTGCGAGCACCGGCGCCGACGGCCGCACGCCGACGAGCCGTTCGGGGTGGTCGAGTCGCGCGGTTCCGCCTCCGCCGGCGGGCGTGGGCAACGACGAGAGCGGCAGGCCCACGAGCGCGCCGAAGGGTCCGAGTCGATGCAGTGCCAGCGGATCGTCGCGCTCGGGCCCCGTGGTTCCGAGCGGGCGGCCGCCGAGCGCGACCGCGAACCCGGCTTCGCCGTCGAGCGTCACGTACTGCTCGCCCGGCTCGGGGTGCAACGTGTTCAGCTCCCAGTCGATGAGGCGGGGCGCCGTCGCGGCGCCGTCCGCGGGGGGCGCGAGCAGCGAGCGACCGTCGGGGTTCCACGGCACGTCGACCCCGACGACATCGGCGATCGTCGGCAGCACGTCGATCGAGCGCACCGGGCGGTCGTCGATCGAGCCCGCCTGCTGGCCGGGGAGCTTGACGAACAGTGGCGTCCACGCGATCTCGGCGGCGTTGGCCGCCGAAAGCCCGCGCACGGGCTCGCCGTTCTGGAAGGCGACGCCGTGATCGGCGGTGACGACGACGAGCGCGTCGTCGTACGCGTCGATGGCCTCGAGCCGGTCGAGTACCGAACCGACGACGCGGTCCGCGGCCTGGAGTTGCATCAGATGGCGTTGACGTCCGGAGGTCGCCGCCCAATCGCTCGACCAACGGTTCGCGACGAGCCCCGGCTCCTGCCCACTCGCGCCGGTGCTGCGACCGTCGGGGAGGTACTGCCACGGCAGGTGCGGGAGGAACACGTGCAAGAAGTCGAGGCGCGGTTCCGAGGAACGACGGATCGAGCCGGCAAACCTGTTCGCGGTCCCCATCGGGTTCGGGTCGAGCGCGAACACGCCGGCGAGATCGGCGATGTCGATCGTTCGGTGCGGCGACACGCGGCGCCGCCACAAACCGGCTGTGTCCGACACGACGTCTTCGATCCGGGCGAGCTGCGACGCGTCGCGCGAACGGTTGGAGTTGCACAGCGCGATCGGGCAGAGCTGCGTGACGCTCTCGTGCGCATTGAGGGTGTACGAGCCGCCGAGCAGCGTGAACAGATTGCCGGGATGGTTCGCCAGCACCGCCGCACGCGTCGTGCTCTCGGGATAGTTGCCGGTGAGGATCGCCGGCACTGCCGCGTCGGTGATCGGTGCGACGGTCGTCGAGTTGCGATACCAGCTCGCGCCGTCGGCCAGGCGCGCGAATCCCGGGAACCGCGCCCCATCGACGGCGCCCGACCCGTCGGCGGCGACGATCGACTGCAGTGGCAATTCGTCGAACACGATCATCACGACCCGAATCGGTTCCTCGATCTCGACGTCGAGCGCGGCGCGGTCGGCCGAGCGCACCGCCTCGGCGACCGGCGACAGTCCGACGAACATCAGCGCGAACAAGGGCGCGCCGACCGCGGAGACCCGGAGCCACGTGCGCACCGGTTGGAACCGCGACCACAGCGCGGCGAAACCTGCGGCGGCCGCGAGCGCCGCAGCAACGAGCGCGAGCGAGCCCAACGTGGTTCGCGGCTTGACCACGGCGATCGTGAGCAGCCCCGCGAGCCCCGCGAGGATCGCGACGTGCAGGGCCGTGCGCGCGCGTCGCGCCACGAGGCCGACCGCGACCTCGGCCGCCCAGAGCACGAACGGCGGCACGACGAGGATCCCGAGCGCGATCGCCACGAGCTCCACCGAGGTGATCCGCCGCGTCGACACCACGAAGACGTTCTGCGACAACGAGTCGAAGGCGGGTTGGGCGATCACGTAGCCGCACATCGCGACGAGTTCGACGAGCGGGCCGGCCTCGCCCCGCACCCACCGTCGGAACGCAACACCGCGTCCGCGCTCCGGGGCGCCGGTGTGCCGGGGCTCCGCGGCGATCGCCCCGGGTTCCGTCGCCCCGGGTTCCGTCGCCTCGCGTGCCGTCATCGCTCAGGCACTTCCCGAGTCGCGCAACCCGAAGAACGACACGACCAGATCGGTCGCGTCGACGGCGCCGCCCGCGCCTTCGCCGTCGGGCCACGAGTGCGTGCCGCCGGCCACGACGACAACACGGAGCCGGCCGCCCGCGCCGCAGTCGACGGTTTCGTCGGAGTTCGTGTTCGTGTCGATGGCCCCACCGACGGCACAACCCGCGGCTTCGCCGTAACGCCCGAGCGCGGCTTCGACGCCGAGCAATCGGCCGTCGTCGGCGATCGGCGAGGCGTCGGTGCCCGCGTACGGCACGATCGTGTCGCCGGTCTGATGGACGACGAGCAGATCGGTCGCGCCGTCGGCGTGGCACTCGTCGATCGTGAGGGTGCCCTCGACGACTGCCGCGCCGGCGAGCAGCCCCGGGCGTTCGCACGCGATCCGGTACGCCAACATCGCGCCGTTGGAGAACCCCGCGACGTAGACGCGATCGGGGTCGGCCGAATACCGCTCGACCACCTCGTCGATCACCGTCGCCACGAACGCGACATCGTCGAGATCGCGTGCCGCCGCCGCCCCGCAGCAATGGCCGGCGTTCCAGCTGAAGTCGACGCCGATCGGGACGACGGAGAGGAACGCGCCCGCGCCCGCGATCGGGATCTCCTCCGACGCGGACCGGCCGAGCGAGTGAAGCACCACGAGAATCGGGCTCCCGGTCGGGGTGCCCGGGGGCGAGAACACACCGTAGGTGCGCGCCTCGCCATCGACCTCGACCTCGTACTCGGCGATGCCTTCGGGCACGGCGCTCGTCGAGGTCGGGACCACATCGGGGTCGTCGGACGAGCATGCTGCCGCGATCGACGCGCACGCGACGACCACGGCCGCCGCCCGACGACCTCGATGCCGGCGGCGCCGTCGGGTTTCAGGCATCGCCGACCTGTGCCTCGAGGTCGTCGAGCAGTTGCTGCTCGTCGGCGGTCAGCGGGCGGTCGAGGAGATCGGGGCGACGGTCGAGCGTGCGCCGCAACGACTGGGCGCGTCGCCAGCGAGCGACGCGCGCGTGGTCGCCCGATCGCAAGACCTCGGGCACCTCGAGTCCGCGGAACTCGGCGGGGCGCGTGTACTGCGGGTACTCGAGCAACCCACCGGTGCTCGGAGCGAAACTCTCCTCGTCGGCCGACGATTCGTTGCCCATCACGCCCACCACGAGACGCGCGGTGGCTTCGATCACGCACAGCGCGGCGACCTCGCCGCCTGCGACCACGAAATCGCCGATCGACACCTCGCCGTCGCAGAGATGATCGGCGACGCGCTGATCAACACCTTCGTACCGACCGCAGAGCAACGAGAAGCCGCCGGTGTCGACGAGTTCGCGCGCGAACCCCTGGTCGAATCGGCGACCGCTCGCGGAGAGCAGCAACAGCGGGCGCGGTGGCGCCACTGCGTCGACCGCGGCGAACAACGGCTCGGGCATCATGACCATGCCGGCGCCACCGCCGAACGGCGCGTCGTCGACCGAGCGGTGCTTGTCGACCGTGTGGTCACGCGGGTCGTGCAGCCGCACGTCGAGTCGGTGCTCGCGTCGTGCCCGACCGAGCAACGAGGCGTCGAGTGGGCCGGCGAAATATTCGGGGAACAGCGTGAACACGTCGATGCGCACGAGCGATCAGTCCCCCGCGCCCGGCTCGTCGGCGAGATAGAGCTCGACGAGGCCGTCGGGTACCTCGACGAGGATCCGCCCCGGTTCGTGCTCGATGATGAACACGACCGGCACGAGCACGCCCGAATCGCAGACGAGCACGTCGTGTGCGGGATTGGCCTCGACGTGGCGTACACGACCGAGGTCGCGTCCGCGCGTGTCGGTGACGTGTGCGCCGATCATTTCGTGCACCCAGACCTCGCCCTCGGGCGCCCGACCGAGCGGGTCGCCGGTGAGCAGCGTGCCGCGCAACGCCTCGGCCGCGCTGCGATCGTCGACACCCTCGAGGCGAACGACGAAGCGACCGCTCTGCGCGCGGCTCGTGCTGATGTGGAGGGGTCGATCGCCCGCATAGACCGTGGCGCCTGCCGCGAAGCGCGCGGCCACGTTGGAGACCGGGGCGATCACGACCTCGCCGCGCAACCCGTGGGCGCGCGCGATCCGGCCGACTTCGAGTCGCGCGGCCTGGTCGGCCACGGGCTCGCTACTCCGCGATGTCGATCGAGACGCGCTCGCCGTCGACCGAACCGGCGGCCCGTACGACCTGACGCAACGCGTTGATCACCCGGCCGCGGCGCCCGATGAGGCGACCCACGTCGCCACGGTCGGCGTGCAGCGACAACATGATGTCGGAGCCCCGCTCGCGGACCTCGATCTCGATCGCGTCGGGCGTGTCGACGAACGATGTCGCGACGAACTCCGCCACGGCAACGGCGCGACCGCCGGGGACGCTGTTGGCGTCGTCGTGGTCCTCGCGCTCGTTGCCCTCGCGCTCGTTGCCCTCGCGCTCGTTGCCCTCGAGGTCACTCATGCGGATTCCTCGGTCGCAGCATCGCCGGATTCGTCGGTCGCGGCCTCGGACGGGGCCTCCGCAACCGCCTCGGCCGGAGCAGGCGCGGCGGGTGCGGGCGGTGCGGCAGCGGCCACCGGAACGTCGACGACCTTCTTGGCCTTGGCCGGCTTCGGCGTCGGCTTGGCGCCGGCATCCTGGCCGTGCTTGGTCTTGTACTCGCCCCACACGCCTTGGATCTCGAGGATCTTGGCGACCTGCTCGGTCGGCTGGGCGCCCTTTTCGAGCCAGGCGAGCGCCTTCTCGTTGTCGAGCGAGATCCGGCTCGGCTCGTGGCGCGGCTCGTACTGGCCGATGATCTCGATGAAACGCCCGTCGCGGGGGCTGCGCGAGTCGGCAACGACCACCCGGTAGGTGGGCTGCTTCTTCTTACCGACGCGCATGAGGCGGATCTTGACGGCCACGGTGAGGTGGTTCCTCTCTGAAGCGAAACTGGGAGCGTGCTGACCGCGAACGGTCGGCGCGCCCAGAGAGCGCACCGCACGAGGCCGCGAGTCTAGGTGACCCGCCTGCCCCGATGCCTACCGCTCGGGCCTACCGCTCGGGCCTACCGCTCGGGCCGACCGCTCGGGCCGACCGCTTCGGCCTACCGCTTGGGCAGCCCGGGGAAGCCGCCGCCGAGGTTGCCGAGATCGCCGAGGTCGCCCAGATCCGGGAGCCCGCCGCCCGCTCCGGGACCGAGACCGCCGAATCCGCCCTTGGCGAGCGCGGGCTTGGTGCCCTTGGCGGTGACGCGCCCGCCCTTCTTCTTGTTCTTCTTGGCCTTCTTCTGCATGACCCGGCCCATCACGCCCATCTGCTTCATCATCTGTTGCATCTGGCCGAACTGCTTGAGCAGGTTGTTCACCTCGACCGTCGACGTCCCGCTCCCGGCCGCGATCCGCGTGCGGCGCGACCCGTTGATCGCGCTGGGCTTCACACGCTCTGCCGGCGTCATCGAGCAGATGATGGCCTCGACCCGGGCGAGTTCCCGGTCGTCGATGTCGGCGTCCTTGATCTCCTTGGGCATCCCCGGGAGCATCCCGATCACGTTGTTGAGGGGCCCCATCTTCTTCACCTGACGGAGCTGGTCGAGGAAGTCCTCGAGCGTGAACTCGCCCTCGCGCAGGATCTCCTCGGCGCGCTGCTTCTGGTCTTCGTCGAAGGTCTGTTCGGCCTTCTCGATGAGCGTGAGCATGTCGCCCATCCCGAGGATTCGCCCGGCCATCCGGTCGGGGTGGAACACCTCGAACTCGTCGAGCTTTTCGCCGGTCCCGGCGAACAGGATGGGCTTGCCGACGACCTCCTTGACGCTGAGCGCGGCACCACCGCGCGCGTCGCCGTCGATCTTGGTGAGGATCAAGCCGTCGAGGCCGATCGCATCGTCGAACGCGACCGCGACGTTGACGGCCTCCTGGCCGGTCATCGCGTCGACGACCAGCAGGGTGTTGTGCGGCTGCACGGCGTCGCGCACCTGACGCAACTCGTCCATGAGGTCGGTGTCGATCTGGAGACGGCCCGCGGTGTCGACGATGACGTAGTCGCGCCCGAGCCGGGCGGCCTCGTCGAGGCCCTTGCGAGCGACGGTGACCGGGTCGCTCGGCTCGGAGAAGAACGGCACGTCGATGCGGTCCGCGAGCGTGCGGAGCTGGTCGACCGCGGCCAGGCGTTGGAGGTCGGCGCCGACGAGCAGCGGCTGGCGACCCTGGCTCTTCAAGAGCCGCGCCAGCTTGGCGGCGTGGGTCGTCTTGCCGGAGCCCTGGAGGCCCGCGAGCAGCACGACCGTCGGCGGCTTGGAGCTGACGGTGAGCTTGCCGGTCTCACCACCGAGCGCAGCGATCAGCTCGTCGTTGACGATCTTGACGATCTGCTGCGCCGGGTTGAGCGCCTCGTGCACCCTGGCGCCGGTCGCCTGCTCCTTGATGCGTTCGATGAACGACCGTGCGACCTTGACGTTGACGTCGGCCTCGAGCAACGCCTGGCGGATCTCCCGAGCGATCTGCTCGACGTCCTTCTCCGAGAGACGCCCGCGACCCCGGACCTTCGAGATGATGCCTTCGAGCCGGTCGGAGAGAGCGTCGAACACGGAACATTCCTCAGGTCGGAGTTGCGGTCAGGCGGAACGCGATCGGCCCCGCGGTCGGCTCGAATCTACCCACGCGCCGTCGCGCTCTCGATTCACCTCGATCACTCCGTCGAAGACGACGAGCGAGTTGCGGGTCCGCGTGCACTTCGGCCGTTGCCCGCCACTCCCGCAACAGGGCGCGAACGCCGTCAGTCGTCGGTATCGAAGAGGGCCGCGGCGAACTCTGCGGGGTCGAACTCGACGAGGTCGCCGGCCGTCTCGCCGATCCCGACGACCTTGACCGGCAGCCCCAACTCGGCCTGGATCGCGAGCACGATGCCGGTGACGTCGACCGCGTCGGCGAACTGCTTCGCCTGCTGCAGGCCGTTCTGGCCGGTGGTTGCGTCGATGACGAGCAACACCTCGTGCAAGGCGCCCGCGCTGCGATCGACGATGCGTCGCAGCTTCTCCAGCTCGGCCATGAGGTTGTGCTTCGTGTGGAGTCGCCCGGCGGTGTCGACGAGGAGCAGGTCGACACCCTTGCTCGTCGCCGAGGCCATGGCATCGAACACGATCGCTCCCGGATCCGCGCCCTCGTCGCCGCGCACGATGTCGGCGCCGCAGCGCGCTGCCCACTGGGTGAGCTGCTCGCCGGCGGCGGCACGGAACGTGTCGGCCGCCGCCAACATCACGCGCTGGCCGTCGCCGATCCGTTGCGCGGCGAGCTTGCCGATCGTCGTCGTCTTGCCGACGCCGTTCACCCCCACGAACATCCACACCGTGAGTTCGCCAGGTGTGGCGCGCAACGTGCGGTCGACATCGTCGGCGAGCAACGACTCGATCTCGCTGCGCAGGAGTGCGACGACCTCGTCGGCCTCCTTCGCCTTGGTCACGGCGACCTGGGCGCGCACCGCGTCGAGCAGCTTCGTGGTCGTCGCGATCCCGACGTCGGCGAGCAGCAGTGCTTCTTCGAGCTCGTCGTAGACGTCGTCGTCGATCCCGCGGCCTGCGACCCCGCGCACGTACCCGGCGAACGCGGCGCGGGTCTTGCCGAGACGGTCGCGCAACCGAGCCTTGGCGACCGGCTCCGCCGTCGCGACGACCTCCGGTTCGGGTACGGGCTCGGGCTCGGGTTCGACCGGCGCCGCGACCGGCGCGACCTCGACCGGCGGTTCGAGCACGGCCGTCCCCGTGGCCGCGCCACCCGTGCCCCCGGTGCTCCGGCCGGCGTCCGACCGGTCCGGCGACACACGCGGCGGCTCGATCGCGCCGCGGTTGCGCGACACCACCATCACGGTGCTGATCACGCCGGCCAACACCACGAGACCGACGAGGACGATTACGAGTACCAGAGCCATCGGCGGCGGAGGCTACCGGCGTTCGGTACCGGGACCGGCCCCCGCAACGCCCGGCGGCAGACCGGTGAAGAACGCCGCGGGACGTTCGATCCCGGCTTCGTCGAGTTCGGCCTTGATCCGCACGCGCAACTCGCGGGCGACCTTCCACTGTTCGGCCGGCAGCGTCTTCACCGCGAGGCGGATCGTGATGCCGGTCGCGGCGATGCTCTCGACCCCGAGCACCTCGGGCTCGTCGATGATGCGCGTCGACCACCGTTCGTCGTGCCACATCGAGTCGGCGGCCGCTTTGATCGCGTCGGTCGCGACCTCGACGTCGCTGTCGTACGCGACGGGCACGTCGAGGATCGCACGCGACCATTGCTGACTCTTGTTACCGACGCGGCGGACCTCACCGTTCGGGACGTGCCACACGATGCCCTCGACGTCGCGCAGCCGGGTCGAACGCAGGCTCAACAACTCGACCGTGCCCGTCGCCTCGCCGACGTCGATCACGTCGCCGACACCGAACTGGTCCTCGAGGATCATGAACGTTCCCGAGATGATGTCGCGCAACAGGTTCTGGGCACCGAAACCGAGCATCACCCCGAGCAGGCCGGCACCGGTGACGATGGCCTGGAGCGAGATCCCGAATGCCGCGAGGATCGCGAAGAAGGCGAACACGCCGATGAGCAACGACGCGAGGCTGCGGAGCCCGTCGCCGATCGTCTGCGCGCGCTGCTCGCGACGCATGGTCGGCGTGCCGGTCGAGGTCTCGAGTCCGGTCCGCAGCCGCAGCGACCGCAGTCGGTTCGCGGTCTCCACTCGCGCGAGGCGGCGCACTACGCGTTTGATCACCCGGCGGACGACGCGGTTCACGAGCAGCGCACCGAGCACGATCAGGACAGCCGTGACCCATGGGGAGAGATGGTTCGCGACTCGAGCCGCAGTGTGGTTCTCCGTCAGGTCGTACACCGCGTCGCACAGCCATCGCTGCGTACCGGCCGGCCCGCAGGCCCGGACCTTCTCGGCGGTGTCGGCGGCGTCGGCGCGGAGCAGCG
This sequence comes from Actinomycetota bacterium, assembly GCA_005779345.1. GTDB lineage: Bacteria > Actinomycetota > Acidimicrobiia > IMCC26256 > PALSA-610 > SXJQ01. Next base: position 306 of record SXJQ01000245.1, on the reverse strand, counting down.
CCATCACCGTGGCCTGACCGCTCACGTCGACCGCCGCGTCACGCGTCTTCGAACTGGATGTCGCGAATGCGCTGGCTCACGACGCGGCTCGAACCACCGGGGGGCATCGACACGCCGTAGAGGATGTCGGCCGCCTCCATCGTGCGTTTCTGGTGCGACACGACGACGAGCTGCGCCTCACCGCGGAACTCCTCGACGAGCGAGAGGAACCGCTGCAGGTTCACGTCGTCGAGCGCCGCCTCGACCTCGTCGAGCATGTAGAAGGGGCTGGGACGCGCCCGGAACACGGCGAACAGGTACGCCAGC
>SXJQ01000244.1 GCA_005779345.1 Actinomycetota bacterium | reverse complement strand
CCGGCGCCGGTGGGCCCGATGAGCGCGGTGACGCGCCCTGGCTCGGCGGCGAGCGACACCGCGTCGAGCGCGACGTGCCCGCCGAAGCGCACCGTGATGTCGCGGACGTCGAGCAGGGCCATCAGCGCATCACCGTGGCGAGTCCGAGCTTCTCGTCGAGCAGGGCGAGGTCGCGCTCGGTGTAGGCGCGATCGATGCCGAGCCATTCGATCGGCGTGCCCTCGAACTCCGGCTCGGGTGCTTCGACCTCCGCCGGTCCGCCGACCTCGGCGAGACCGATCTGGGCCGCGACGACGAGCAGCACGACCGTGCCGACCACGAAGATCCAGCCGTTCAGGATCGCGAGGTTCAGCACGGCGAGGTAGAGCGCGGCGAATCCGGCGAGGAAGATCACGATCGCGCGCCGCGACCGCATGACCGGCTCGAAGCCGCCCCGCATGTCGGAGACCGCTCCGTTCGGGTTGCGGCCGAGACCGATGCCCATGAGGCCCGGCGACACGGCGCCGAACTTGGAGTACCAGCCCGCCCCCGTCGGTCCCATGCCGAGGACCTTCGTGTTCAGCACCGGCCAGGTCGCCATCGAGCCCAGCGCCTGGAGGGAGATGCCGGCGAAAAGCGCGCCACCGACGCGACCGAGGCCACCGACGACGCCGAGCATGAAGATCGGTAGGCCGCCGGCGAAGGTCCAGGCCTCGGGGTTGGTGGACTGGCTGATCCCACCGATGAGCGCGCCACCGAGGCCGGCCATTGCCGCGGAGATCGCGAACACCGCGAGCTTCGTGAAGGTGAGGTTCATCCCGACCGTCGCGCAGGCCGCCTCGCTGTCTTTCATGGCGAGGAGGCGACGGCCGAATGGCCCGCGCCGGATCCACACCACGAGCAGCGAGAGCAGTGCGAACGCGACGGAGAGCAGTACGAGTTGGCGATCGTAGGAATCGGTGTCGAACCCGAACAGCTTCAGGCGGCTGACGCTCACCGAACCGGTGCCGAACAGCGAGATCGTGACGTTGTCGAAGAACGGGAGCTTGAAGTCGTCGAGCAGCCACACCCAACGCTCGAGGAACACCGCGAACGCGGCGGTCGCGAGCGCGAGGTAGATGCCCGAGAGCCGCAGCGCGGGGAGGGCGATGAGCGCGCCGACCACGGAGGTGAATACGACGGCGTACACGAGCCCGATCGGTGACCCCCCTTTACCGAGATGGGCCATCGTGACCGCGCCGATGCCGGCGAGGCCGAGCTGACACAGTGAGACCTGGCCGGCGAGCCCGACGAGCGGCACGAGACTGAGGGCGATGATCGCGGTGCCGAACAGCTTCGCCGCGCTGATCGTGTCGCTGTTGGTGAGCAGCGGGAGCGCCAGGCAGGTTCCCCCGACGACCACGCCGGCGAAGATGAGGGCGCCGCGCCACGACGGGATCGGATAGAACTCGCGCGTGCGTGATACGCCGTGGCTGCGCAGCCGCCCGGCAGGCAGCACCAGCAGCACCACGAACAGCACGATGACCGGGATCGCGCCGACGAGCGGTTTGCCGAAGTACTGCGCCCAGGCAGCCTCGCTCGATTCGGGCGCGTACCCCCGCCAGTACTCCTGCCCGAGGCCGATGAGCAGCGCGCCGAGGAACGTGAGCGGCAGGCTGCGGAGCCGCCCGATCATCGCGGCAGCGTAGGCGTTGACGATCAGGAGCGCGATCGCCTGGGCGTCGAGCCCGATCGAGCCGACGTAGAGGGTGCCCGAGAGCATCGCGAGAGAACAGCCGACCGACCAGGCGATCATCGCCGAACGGTCGGGCCGCGCGCCGTTGAGTGCCGCGAGCGGGCGATCGTCGACCGTGGCGCGCATCGCGACGCCGGCGCGGGTCTTGTAGAGCAGGATCCGCAGCGTGATCGCGACGAACACGGCCGCGGAGATGCGGACGAGTTCGGAGTACTGGACGACGACCCCGCCGATCGTGAAGCCCTCTCCGGCGAAGAAGACCTGCGCGGGCCGGCTCTTGGTCGGATCCCAGAGCCAGTTCGCGATGCCGATCATCGAGAACAGCAACGAGACCGTGACGACGAGCCGCACGGCTTCGGTGGTGCCTTGCAGCCCGCGGAAGATCGCGCGTTCGAGCCCGACGCCGAGCAACGGCGCGACGACGAACAACACCACGAGGAATGCGATCGGCGCCGGCCAGCCCCAGTCGAACCGCAGTTGCCAGTACGTGAACGCGCCGAGCATGCCGATCGCGCCGTGCGCGAAGTTGAAGACCCCGGTCGTCGTGTAGGTGAGCACGAGGCCGCTCGCCCCGACGGCCAGGATGGCGGCGGTGGCGAGGCCGGTGATCGTGAAGGCGAGGAAGTTGTCCATCGAGTGGCGGTCACCCGTTCGCGTTCGTGACGGTGTTCGTCCGGAGTCGGGATCCGGGCGGGGGCGACCCGGTGCTGGTGTGACGACGAGGGCCCGGCAGCGCCGGGCCCTCGGGATCGGTCAGGCCGAGATCACGCCTCGGCGCAGTTCGATGGCTTGGGGTCGTCGGCGTAGGCGGGGTTCGGGCATCGCGCGCCGGTGCCGTAGTCGCCGGTGAGGGTTGCGAGGTTGCCGTCGTCGCAGTTGTAGATGCCGTCGGTGGCACCGATCTCGGCGAGCGTGAACTCGCCGTCGACGACCTGGAACAGGTTGAAGCACGCCGGGCCCGTGTCGCCCGACAGGTCGACGGGCGCGTGCAAGCCGCCGCCGCTCCAGCTCGTCGTCGCCGTGGTCTTCTCGAAGACGCAGTCGCGTGTGAGGTCGGCGCCGCAGTCGCGCGCTGCGGTCGCGAACAGCAGCCAACTCGACAGGGCCTGCACACCGAGGTAGGCCTTCACGCCGCCGGGCTTGTACTGGTCGATGAGCTGGTTGTATTGCTCGCTCGCCGAACCCGCTTCGGCCGTGCCCTCGAGGAAGGGCGCGAACACCGACCGCACGAACGTGTTGTCGGCGGCGGCGCCGGCCTCGTCGGTGAGCTTGGGGTCGTAGTGGTTCGCGTCGGTGCGAATCCACTGGAGTTCGTAGTCGACCGCCTGGGCGGTGGTGAGCAGCTTGCCGAGGTTGACGGGTTCGCCGACCCAGATGAGGGCCTCGACGCCCTTGCTCTTCAGGCCCTCGGCGAAGGGGCGCCAGTCCTCCACGCCGGCGGCGGGGTACTCGTCGTCGTAGACGACCTCCCAGCCGAGCTGCGCGATCCCTTCCTTGTAGCGCTCCGCGACGGTGACCGTGGTCGGCAGGTTGCCGGTGAGCACACCGATCTTGTCGACCGAGTCGGGGAACTGCTCCTGGAGGTACAACAGGTCGCCGATCGGGAGCGACGACGCGGGGTTGGGGATGGGCTGCACCGTGAGGTCGGCCTCGGCCGCGGTCGCCGTGACGACGTACCCCGCGATGTTGGGGAGGCCGCAGGCGAGGCGGTCTTCTTGGCCGGTGTCGTCGAACACCGCGCCGCCACCGACGGTCATGAAGTCGCCCTGCTCGCACGCGTCGATCATCTGCTGTTGGAACAGCGTGAGCGCGGCATCGCGTAGTTCGAGGTCGAGCGTGCGGCCGTTGATGCCGCCCTGCTCGTTGCACCAGTCGGCGAACGCCTCGGCCGTGTCGAACATCTCCTGGTTGAGGCCCGGCCGCCCTGCGAATCCGGGGTCGGAGACCGTCGAAACCTGGATCGAGTCGGCGGTCACGCCGACGTCGGAGGCGGTGTTCTCGGTGCCTTCGGGCGCCGGCCCGCAGACGACACCGAGGTCGCCGAATCCGCCCTCGGCGAGTCCGGGCACGGCGGGCGCGGTCGTCTGGGTGCTGCCGGCCGACGTCGTGGTCGCCGCCGGCTCCTCGTCGCGGCCGCACGCAGCGACGACGACGGTCAGAGCCATACCGAGTGCGATTGCGCGAGAGCGCCTCACGGATCCCCCCTGGGACGAGACGATTGCGCGCCACCCCGTGCGACGCGAACCTGATGCCTCGTCAGATTTCGGCAACATTGCCTGCTTGGCACCGGGATTGCAAGCCACCGGCGGCACCGTCACGCCGACGCGGGTGGACACCGGCGCGCACGCGCGCCGTAGCGTCGGCGGGCCACGACCGCATACGACCGGAGTTTGTCCGAAATGCCCGAACCAACGACTCCCGACAACCCCGCGCTCGACATTGTCGACATCTGGGTCAACCTCATGACCGCGCGCGGCGCGCAGGATTTTCTCGGCGACGCCGCGTACGCGCACATCCCCTCCTACCTCGGCGGCGACGGCACCGGCGGCGTCGGCGTCGACGCATTGCTCGGCGCGATGGACACCAACGGCGTCGCCACCGGAATCCTGTGCCCCGGCCTCGCCGGCGGGCAGGGCGTCGAGCCGTCGCTGGCGGTCGCCGACGCGCACCCCGGCCGGTTTCTCGTCGCGGCCGGGGTCGCGACCCCGGCGACGCCGACCGCGAACGTGCAGCGCATCCGCGAACTCGCCAAACACCCGCGCCTCTCGCTCGTGCGCGTCATGCCGCTCGCGACGCAGGTGCCGATCAACCATCCGTTGCACTACCCGATCTACGCGGCGTGCGAGGAGCTCGGTCTCCCCGTGGCGATCAACGTCGGGATCCCCGGACCGCGGGTGCGGTCTCGGGTCCAGCACCCGGAGTTGCTCGAAGACGTGCTGATCGACTTCCCGGATCTCGTCATCATCGGCGCACACATGGGTCACCCCTACGAGGAGCTGCTCATGAACTACATGCGCAAGTGGCCAAACCTCTACCTGTCGTGCACCGCCTACGCGCCGCGGTATCTCGATCCCGCGCTCGTGCGGTTCATGAACACCTCGAAGTACCGGGGTCGGGTGTTGTGGGGGAGCGACGAGCCGTGGTTCCCGATGACCCGTTCGCTCAGCGAGGCACGGGCCCTGCCGCTCGACGCCGATGCGATGGCCCGCTTCCTCGGCGGTACCGCGCGTCGCTTGCTCGACCGATCCGCGCCGGGTGCGGCGTGAACTCGCCGAAGGTCGTCGCTTCGCACGACCCCGCCGCGAAGCTCGCAGTGCGGCGCGTGTCGTTCGGGGATTCCCCGGTCCAGCTCGGGCCGATGACCCACCTCGCTGCCGAGCAGGAGCGGCTCGCGGCGCTGCGCTGGGAACACTTCGACGCGGTGCGGCTCGGGACGACCATCGGCGCCGAACTGCGCGGGGTCGACCTCACCGCGGCGCTCGCGGAACCGGTGGTCGCCGAGATCCGCGCCGCGCTCGACGCGTACAAGGTCGTGTTCTTTCGCGAGCAGCCGCTGTCTGCTCCCCAACACGTGGCCTTCGCGCGTCGGTTCGGGGAGCTCGAGATCCACCCGTTCATCCCACCGAACCCCGACCAGCCCGAGCTCGTGCGGTTCGAGAAGCGAGCCGACGTCGGCGGATACGAGAACGCCTGGCACCACGACGTCACCTGGCGCGAGGTCCCGTCGATGGGCGCGGTGCTGCACGCGATCCAAGTCCCGCCGATCGGCGGCGACACGCTGTTCGCCGACATGTACGCCGCGTACGAAGGTCTGCCCGACACCGTGCTGGCACGGATCGACGGGCTCACCGCGACCCACGACTTCATCCAGGCGTTCGGCGGGCAGGTGCCCGAGGACCAGCGCGCCGAGATGCGCGCCCGATACCCGCAGGTGACCCATCCCGTCGTGTGCACGCACGAGACGACGGGCCGGCGGCATCTCTATGTCAACCGCAATTTCGTCGCTCGTCTCGACGGCCTACCGGGCGACGAGGGAGCCGCCCTGCTCGACCTGCTGTGTCGGCAGGCCGACTACCCCGAGTACCAGTGCCGCTTCCGGTGGGAGCCCGACTCGGTCGCCTTCTGGGACAACCGCGCCGCCCAGCACTACGCCGCGAGCGACTACTGGCCCGCGTCGCGGACGATGGAGCGTGCTTCGATCGTCGGGACCCGCCCGCGCGCCTGACACAATCCACCCATGTCCGCTCGGCCACCGATCTCAGCTCCGGGCGGTAACGGTGACCGAGCGCGCGGTGCTGCGGCCGGGTCGCACCTCGTCGTGGTCGGCGGCGGTGTCGCCGGGCTCGGCACGGCCCTCGCCGCGGCGCGCGCGGGGCATCGCGTCACGATCCTCGAACGCGATGCGACGCCGATGCCCGCGTCGGCCGACCTCGCCTTCGAGTGGGATCGCCGCGGTGCCCCCCAGGTCCGGCACAGCCACGCGTTCCTCGCTCGGCTGCGCAACCTGCTCGTCGAGCGTGCCCCCGACGTGTACGACGCGCTCCTCGACGCGGGTGCGACCGAACTGCGGTTCACCGACGATCTGCCACCCACGCTCACCGACCGCGAGCCGCGCCCCGGCGACGAGCGTCTGTGCGCGATCGCGTGCCGGCGGACGACGTTCGAGTGGGTGCTGCGCCGCGCGGTGCTTGCGATCGCGGGCGTCGAGTTCCGCGACGGGGTCGCCGTCGACGGGCTCATCGCCGAACGCGGTCGGTCGAACGCGATCGTGAACGTCGTCGGTGTCCACGGACGTGCGGTGAGCGGCGGCGACTCGGCGACGGCGGCCGCGACCGAGACGGGCCGGCCCTTCGAGATGGCGGCCGATCTTGTGGTCGACGCGACCGGGCCGCGGACCGCGTCGCCGGGGTGGCTGACCGACATCGGCGTCGACGAACCGGCCGAACTGCTCGTGCCGTCGGAGATCATCTACCTCTCGCGCTTCTACCGGCTGCGCGACGGCTTCGAAGCACCCGAGGCGAGCGGACCGATCGGCGGCGACCTCGGGTACCTCAAGTACGCGGTGTTCGTCGGCGACAGCCGCACGTTCTCGATCACGTTCGCGATCGACACCGACGACCGTGCCATGCGGGCGCTCACCGAGGTCGAAGGGTTCGAGGCCGCGGCCGCGCAACTCGTCGCCGCGCAGCCCTGGCTCGACGGCCGGAGCGAGCCGATCACCGGCGTCCACCCGATGGCGGGGCTCCGCAACCGGCGCCGGTATTTCGTGCGCGACGGCGAGCCGATCGTCACGGGGTTCGTCGCGGTCGGCGACGCGAGCGTCTGCACGAACCCCCTGTACGGGCGGGGTTGTTCGCTCGCGCTGGTCCACGCATTCGGCCTCGCCGACCTGCTCGACCGTACGCCCCGCGCGCTCGCATTGGACTTCGCCGAGTTCACCGAGCGCGAGATCGACCCGTGGTTCCGAGCGGCGGTGCAACAAGACCGCGAGGCCCGCGAACTCCTCGACCCGGCTCCGTCCGGCCCGGGCGCGGCTCCGTCCGGTTCGGGCGCGGCTCCGTCCGGTTCGGGTCCGGCGGCGGCGGGCGACGTGGATCCGAAGCAGTTGCTGCGCGACGTGTTTCGCGAGGGACTGTTGCCCGCGGTGCGAACCTCGCCCATCGTCTACCGGGCGTTCTTGCGCTGGTTCAACCTCGAGAGCACGCCCGACGCACTCATGACCGATGGCGAGGTGATCGCCGCGGTGATGCAGAGTTATGCAGAACGCGGGGCGCGCCCGCCCGAACCCGCGCTCGGGCCGGGTCGCGCCGAGTTCCTGGCCGCGCTGTGAGGCCTGCGTTGCCGCTACCCTGACGCCCGTGTCAGGTCGGCGACCGACGTGAGGTGGACGAGATGACCGACGAACCGCAGGCAAGCGAGACGACGTTCGGATTGTCGCTCGGCGCCGACGACCCCGAACTCGCGGCGCGACCCCAGCCCGGCTACACGATGCTGCGCGAATCGATGCCGGTGATGCGGATTCCCGACGGCCCGGTGATCCTGAGCCGCCACGACGATGTCACGTTCGCACTCAAGAACCCCGACCTGTTCAGCTCGATCAATGCGATCGAGATCGGCAACGTCCGGCCGCTCATCCCACTCCAGATCGACCCGCCCGACCACGTGAAGTACCGACGCCTGCTCGACCCGGTGTTCGCGCCGCGCGAGATGGCCAAGCTCGAACCGAAGGTCCGCGCGCTCGTCAACGAGTTGATCGACGGTTTCATCGAGCGCGGCGAATGCGAGTTCAACGCCGAACTCGCGGTGCCGTTGCCGTGCACGGTGTTCCTCGAGTTGTTGGGCCTGCCGTATGCCGACATCGACCGGTTCCTCCAGTGGAAAGACGACATCATCCGCCCCGTCGGT
>SXJQ01000243.1 GCA_005779345.1 Actinomycetota bacterium | reverse complement strand
GCCGCCCGCCTCGACCATCATGCTCGCGACGTCGCCGTCGTCGAGCTTGCGGCCCGCGACGACGATCTCGAACGTGGAGCGGTCGCCCTGGTCGTAGGTCGGGTTGGCGACCCACTCGCCGTCGAGGTGGGCGAGGCGCACCGCGCCGATGGGACCGTCGAACGGGATGCCCGAGACGGTGAGCGCGGCGCTCGCCCCGTTGATCGAAGCGACGTCGTGGGGGTTCTCGAGGTCGACGCCGAGGATGGTCGAAACGACCTGGACCTCGTTGCGGAAGCCGGCGGGGAACGACGGGCGCAACGGGCGGTCGGTGAGGCGGCACGTCAGGATCGCGTGCTCGCCGGGGCGTCCCTCACGTCGGAAGAAGCTGCCGGGGATCTTGCCCGCGGCGTACATGCGCTCCTCGACCTCGACGGTCAGGGGGAAGAAATCGATGCCCTCGCGGGGCTTGGACGTGCACACGGTGCTCAACAGTTGGGTCTCGCCGACCTGCACCACGACGGCGCCGTCGGCGAGCGCGGCGAGCTTGCCGGTCTCGAGGGACATGACGAGGCCATCGGCATTGATGGCACCGGAAACGCGAATCGCGTCACTCATGACGCGCTCCTCTCTCTACATTGTCGAGCGAGAGGCGGCGGTTCCCAGTGGTCAAGGCGTCGGGCACGAGCTCGACGCGTTGGCAACCGGTAACCCCCGGCGCACTCGCAATTGCTGTTGCGAACGAATCCCGACCGACGACGGCCAGACGCGAAACGAGGAGCGGATGCTCCGCTCCTCGAACCACTAGCGGCGGATACCCAGCTTGGCGATGATCGCCCGGTACCGCTCGATATCGTTGTCGATGAGGTAGTCGAGCAGCCGGCGCCGCTTGCCGACCAGCATCAGCAGGCCCCGCCGACTGTGATGGTCCTTCTTGTGGACCTTCAGGTGCTCGGTGAGGTGGGCGATGCGCTCCGACAGGATCGCGATCTGGACTTCGGCCGAGCCGGTGTCGGTGTCGTGCCGACGGTGCTCGGCGATCGTTGCGGTCTTGTCGGGCATCGTTGCTGAACTGGTCTTTCGGTCGTGGGACGAGCGGGACACGCTCGCAGGCGCGCCAGAACGGCTCTGGCACGGGTCGGCACCCTAGCACGGGCCGGGCCCACTGCCTGGGTCGGGACGGGCCCACTGCCTGGGTCGCGGCGGGGCCCGAACGGCGACCCGATCAGGCGAGGAGACGCCGGCAGTCGGCGAGGTCGCGGTGCATCTGCGCGACCAGGTCGTCGATCGTCGCGAACCGCTCCTGGCCGCGGATCCGAGCCCGGAACCGCACCGCCACCTGCTGGCCGTAGAGGTCGCCCTCGAAGTCGAGCAGGTGGGCCTCGAGCAACAAGAGGCCGTGATCCTCGTAGAACGTCGGGCGCCGCCCGAGTCTGATCGCTGCGCGGTGCTCGGCGCCCTCGGCGTCGACGAAGGTCCCCGCGTACACGCCGTCGGCCGGCAGGCAGGTGCGCTCGGAGACGGCCACGTTCGCGGTCGGGAAGCCCAGTTCGCGGCCGCGGCGGTCGCCCGACTCGACGACGCCGCGCACCTCGTGGTCGCGTCCGAGCAATTCGGCGGCGAGCGCGACATCGGCCGCGGCGAGGGCCTCGCGGACGCGCGTGGAGCTGAACGGCAGCGCGCCGGGGTGCTCCTTCACCAGGCCGAGCCCGATCACCTCGAAACCGAGGTCGGCGCCCATGCCCTCGAGGAGCGCCACGTTGCCACCCCGCTGGTAACCGAAGTGGAAGTCGGCGCCGACGACGACGATCCGGGCGTGGAGTGAATCCACGAGCACGTCGTGGACGAACTCGGGCGCGGTCTCCTTGCTCCTGCGGTCGTCGAACGCGATGACGAGGCAGGCGTCGACCAGCCCCGTCGCGTCGAGCAGCTCGAGCTTCTGTTCGAGGGTCGTGAGCAACCGCGGGGCGCTCTCGGGCCGGACGACCTCGGCGGGATGGCGGTCGAAGGTGACCACGACGGTGCCGAGATCGCGCGCGGCAGCGAGATCGTGCACGAGGCGCAACACCGCGAGGTGGCCGCGGTGCACGCCGTCGTACGCGCCGATCGTCACCGCCGCGGGGCGTCCCAATGCATCGGCCGGCGCGACATCGCGGAACACCTTCATGCTCGACCCTCCGAAGCCGTGGAACCGGCCGCGACCAACACGACCGCGGGTTTCACGCCGGCACCGCGGCGCTCGTACACGGCGAGCAGATCGCCGTCGGGTCCGGCCACGGCGAACGGTCCGTCGCCGGCTTCCACCGACAGGAGGTCACGGGCCGCGAAGGTGTTGCCGTTGGCGATCCGGGCCGCTGTCGCGGCGTCGACATCGACGCGCTCCATCGCGCGGAGGGCCACAAGCGGGCGAACCACGAGTGCCGCGCTCGCGGCCTCGAGTTGGTCGAGCGTGTGCGCCTCGCCGAGACCGAAACTCCCCACCCGGGTCCGGCGAAGGTTGGTGAGGTGCGCGCCGCCGCCGAGCGCAGCACCGAGGTCGGCTGCCAGCGTGCGGATGTACGTGCCGCTGCCGCACTCGACCTCGAGGTCGGCCTCCGGTGCCCGACCGGGGCGGAACGCCACGACGTCGCAGCGATCGATCTGCACCGTGCGCGGTGCCCGCTCGACCTCGACGCCCTCGCGCGCGAGTTCGTGGAGCCGACGGCCTTCGACCTTGATCGCGCTCACCATCGGCGGCACCTGTTGGATCTCGCCGACGAACCGCGCCGCCGCGGCCCGCACCTGGATCGCGGTGAGGTCACCCATGTCGAACGTCGCCATGACCTCACCGGCCGCGTCGAGCGTCGTCGTCGTCGTCCCGAAGACAACGGTTCCCACGTATCCCTTGGTCGTCGCCTGGAGGAACCGCAGGAGCCGGGTCGCGGCGCCGAGCCCGACCACCAGGACCCCGGTCGCGTCGGGATCGAGCGTCCCGGCGTGACCGACCCGGCGCTGCCCGAAGACCTTGCGCAACCGCGCGACGACGTCGTGACTCGTCATCCCTGCCGGCTTGTCGACCACCACGAACCCATCGGTCACGACCCAATCATGGCCGGGCCGGTGGGCGGGCGGCCGATCGCGTCGTCAGCGTCGCCCCGCGAGGGCGTTGACGACGAGCAGCAGCACCACCGCACCGATGAACGCGACAGCCATCGACCGCAGCCCGAACTCGTCGATGCCATCGTGCCCGGCCCAGCTGAACAGCGCGCCGCCGATCATTCCACCCGCGACGCCGACCGCGACCGTGCCGACGCAACCGAGCCGCTGGTCGGGCGCTCGACGGCGGTTGAACCGCGTCGCCGATTGCGCGAATGCCCCGGCCACGAGACCGACGACGATCCATCCCAGGATGCCCATCGCCGCCGAAGCTACCGCCCCGCTCGGCCTGCCGGGGTGGTCTCAGGGCAGGGCGGCGCGGATGCGGTCGACGACCGCGGTGGCAGGTCCTGGTGCGGTGAACCCGGCCGCGAATCGATGGCCGCCGCCGCCCATCGACTGGGCGAGCAGACACACGTCGACGTCGCCGAGGCTCCGCAGGCTGACGCGGACCGACCCGTCGACGTCTTCCTTCAGGACCGCGGTGACCTCGGCCTCGCGCGTCCGCCGCACGATGTCGATCAGGCCCTCGACCTCGTCCATCGTGACGCCGAACCGGGCGAGGTCGTCCTGGCGGACGACGGTCCATACGAAGCGCTGCGCGGCGACGAGTTCGGTGCGCGCGAGTACCGCGGCGAGGAGTTGCAGGTACGCGAAGCGATGCTCCTCGAACAAGGTCCGCGACAACGACGGGATCGGGATGTCGAACTCGGTGAGCTCACGAGCAAGATCGAACACGGCCGGCGTCGTGCTCTCGTACTGGAACCGCCCGGTGTCGCAGACCAGCGCCGCGTAGAGGCACACCGCCGAGTCGCGGTCGAGCACGAACCCCAGGGACCGCACCAGCTCGCGCACGACGACGCCCGACGCCGCGGCGCGATCGTCGATCACGTTGATCGTCCCGTAGCGGTCGTTGCTGAGGTGGTGATCGATCACGATGAGCTCGCGGGCCTCGCTCGCGCACGCGGCGAGGTCGCCGAGCCGATCGAGCGACCCGCAGTCGAACGTGACCATCACGTCGGGTCGCGCGGGGAACTGGTCGGGCGGGACCATCAGGTCGAGACCCGGTAGCTCGCGGTAGTGGGGTGCAACGACGAACGGTTGCGAGAACGATGCGACCGAAGCGATGCCGTGGTGTCGCAACACGTGATGCATCGCGAGCATCGACCCGAGGGCGTCACCATCGGGATTCACGTGGCACGCCAAGGCGACCTGCACCGATCCGCGGATCGCGCGTGCCGCAGTCGCGAGGACCTCGGTGTCGGTCATTCGTCGTCCAGCGTGTCGGTCCGGCGGCCGTCGCCGCGCAGCAGGTCGTCGATCCGCGCACCCGACCCGATCGCGGGATCCACCTTGAACGTGAGTTCGGGCACCTGCTTGACCCGCACCGACCGGCCGAGCACGCCGCGAAGCCGCGGCGCCGCGGCGCGGAGTGCGTCGCCCGCGGCCGCATCATCGGCGTGGCTCGTGAACCACACCGTCGCGTACGCGAGGTCGTTGGTCACGTCGCAGCCGGTCAGCGTCACGAGGTCGAGCCGAGGGTCGTCGAGTCGTTCGAGCTCGGAGGCCAGCACCTCGAGCACAACCTCGTCGAGCCGCGCGGTGCGCGGGTACCGATGCGCCGGTTGACCGCGGCGAGCCACGTCAGTCCTCCTCGAGGTAGCTGCAGCCGACATCGATCACGTCGACATCGGCTGCATTGGCGACGAACCGTTCGATCTCGGCGATGACGGTCTCGAGTTGCCTGCTCGCTCCCGAAACGAGCGCGACCCCGATGGCGGCGCGTTGCCAGGTGTCCTGGTGGTCGACCTCGGCCACCGACACCTTGAATCGGTGCCGGAGACCGTCGATGATCGGCCGCAACGCCGCGCGCTTCGCCTTGAGCGACCGGCTCTCGGGAACGTGGAGCTCGAAACGCAGCGCGGCGACATGCATCGACGCCATCTTCGCGCCCGCGGTCACGCCCGGCGTCACGCGCGGGCGATCTCGCGGTCTTCGTAGGTCTCGATGACGTCGCCCGGCTTCAGGTCCTGGAAGTTCTCGAGCCCGATACCGCACTCGAATCCGTCGCGCACCTCGCGGACGTCTTCCTTGAAGCGCTTGAGCGACGCGATCTCGCCCTTCCAGATGACGGTGCCTTCGCGGAGGAACCGCACCTTGGATCCACGCGTGATCTGGCCGTGCTGCACGTAGCAACCGGCGACGCGACCGACGCGAGGCACGCTGATGACCTGTCGCACTTCGGCCTCGCCGGTGACGACTTCTTCGTACTCCGGCTTGAGCATGCCGACGAGCGCCGCGTTGACGTCTTCGAGCACGCCGTAGATCACCTCGTAGAGGCGGATCTGCACGCCTTCGCGCTCGGCGAGTTCTCGCGCCTTGCGGTCGGGACGGACGTTGAATCCGATCACGGTGGAGTTCGAGACGGCCGCGAGGTTCACGTCGCTCTCGGTCACCGCGCCGACACCACGATGGACGAACGAGAGGCGCACCTCGTCGTGCTGTTGGTCGAGCTTGCGCAACGACTCGGTGACGGCCTCGAGCGAACCTTGCACGTCGGCCTTCAACACGAGGTTCAACGTGGCGACCTCGCCCCGCTGCACCATGTCGAAGATGTCTTCGAGGCGGGCGCCACCCGACAGGACCTCGCGCCGCACCAGGCCGGCCGCGTGACGTCGACGCGAGCGCGCCTCGGCGACGGTGCGCGCGACCTTCTCCGACGGAGCGACCCGCAGCTCGTCGCCGGCGAGGGGCACGCTGTCGAGCCCGAGCACCTGCACGGGAACACTCGGCCCGGCTTCTTTGACCGGCTCGCCGTGCTCGTCGAACAGCGCACGGACGCGTCCCCACGCGGGACCGGCAACGATCGAGTCGCCGACGCGCAGGGTTCCCTCCTCGACCAACCCGGTGGCGACCGGACCGCGCCCCGGCTCGAGTTGGGCCTCGAGCACTGCCGCCACCGCGGGACGATCCGGGTTCGCCACGAGTTCGTCGGCGAGTTCGGCATCGGCGACGAGCAGCACTGCGTCGAGCAGCTCGTCGACGCCGATGTGGGCCGGTGCGGCGACATCGAGCACGATCGTGTCGCCACCCCACTCCTCGGGAACGAGTTCGTGCTCGGTGAGCTGCTGGCGCACACGCGTCGGGTCGGCGTCTTCGCGGTCGGATTTGGTGACCGCGACGACGATCGGGACCTCGGCCGCCTTGGCGTGG
>SXJQ01000242.1 GCA_005779345.1 Actinomycetota bacterium | reverse complement strand
GACTCCGTTCACGTAGACGACCGCGCCGTCGTCGCGCACGAGGTCGACCGTGAGCGTGCTCACGACGCCGGGGTCGGCGACGGCGAACGAGCGCCGGAAGTACGCCGTGATCGGCGTGTGCGCGACCGCGGGCCCGATGACCGTCGCCTCGTCGGCATCACCCGTGCCCAACTCGGACGCGCCGAGCAACCACGACGTGTCGTCGAATGCGGTGCCGATCCAGGCGATGCCCTGATCGACACCGTCGAAGGCGTAGCGCCAAGTCTCGCCGAAGTTCACGAGGTTGGGGTTCGGCAAGGTCGAGGTCGCCACCGTGTCGGAGGCGGTGTTGCCCGAGCGATCCACGGCGAGCACCTCGTAGGAGTACGCGGTGTTCGCGATGAGCCCGGTGTCGACGAACGCGAGCGTGGTCGTGTAGCCGACGGCGACACCATCGCGCTTCACCACGTAGCCGAGCAGCGCGGTCTCGTCGACCGCGGCCGTCCAGCCGAGGGTCACGGTGCTCTCCGTACGGCTCGACACCGACGCGTCGGGCGCGCTCGGCGGCACCGCCTCGGTGCCACTGTTCGCGACGAGTTGCAGGTCGAAGGTCGAGTCGGCGTTGTTGCTCGTGTTCTGGTGCACCTCGGCGGCGACGACGTTGTCGCCGGTCCGCAGCAGCGCCGCGGGAACGGCGAAGTCGTACCAGGTGCTCTCGGCCGCGCCGCTGATCGAAGCGGTCGCGAACGAGTTGACGGTGAGCACGCCGGTCGGCAGTCCGTCGCGCACCACCTCGATACCGTTCAGGTACACCGCGACCCCGTCGTCGCGCATCACGCGGACGGTGAGTCCCTGATAGGCGCCGGGATCGTCGAGTGTGAACTCGCGCACGTAGTACTGGGTGCGCTGACCGGCGCCGTGGGGAACGTTGGTGGCCTCGTCGCCATCGCCCCAACCGAGTTGGGCCGGCCCCGTCGGCCAGGCCGACAGGTCGGTGCCGGGTTGGCGCCACGCGGTGCCGGGGTCGGGAGCACCGGACTGGTACGACCACACCGAACCCGCGCCGACATAGGTCGCGTTGGGCTTGGTCGTCACCGCGAGGGCACCGGGCGCGGACAGGTTGCCCGAGGCGTCGTGCGCCACGACCGAGTAGGAGTAGGCGGTATCGGCGGTGAGGCCGGTATCGGTGAAGCCGAGCGTTCGCGTATAGCCGACGACGACACCGCCACGGCTCACGACGTAACCGGCCACGCCCGTGTCGTCGGCGACCGCGGGCCACGACAACGATGCCGTCGTGTCGGTGCGCGCGGCGAGCGAGACTGCGGGTTCGCCGGGCGCAACGGCCTCGGCCGGAACGGCATTGCGCAACTCGAGATCGAACGACGCGTCGATGTTGTTCGTCGTGTTCTGGTGCACCTCCGCCGCAACAACGTTGTTGCCGGCGACGAACAGCGCACCCGGCAGCGAGTACTCGTACCAGGTGCTCTCACCCGCGCCGCTGATCGACACGGTCGAGAACGTGGTGAGCCCGAGCGCGCCGGCCGGCAGGCCGTCGCGCAGCACCTCGATGCCGTTGAGGTAGACGGCGACGCCGTCGTCGCGCTTCACGCGCAGGGTCACCGTCGGATAGCTCGCCGGGTCGGAGACGTCGAAGGCGTTGACGAAGAACTGCGTGATCTGGCCGGTGCCGTGCGTGAGGAGCGTGGCTTCGTCGCCGTCGCCCCAACCGAGCTGCGACGGGCCCTCGGCCCAACTCGACGCATCGAACCCCGGGAGTTTCCACGCGGCCGCGGGCGCGGGCCCGCCCGACTGGTGGCGCCACAGGTCGCCCGACCGCACGAGGTAGGGGTTGGGAGTGGTCGTCGTGTCGAGGGTTCCGGGCGTCGACGCGTTGCCCGACGAATCGACCGCGATCACCTCGTAGGAGTACGCGGTGTCGTCGGCGAGCCCCGCGTCGGTGTACTCGGTCGCCGCGGTGAACCCGACCGTCGCGCCGTCGCGGCGAACGACGTAGCCGATCACACCGATGTCGTCGGTGGAGGCGCTCCACGCGAGGTCGATCGTGCTCTCGGTGGCGCCGTCGGCGGTCACGACCGGCGTGCTCGGGGCGTTGCCCTCCGACGCGCCGCGGCCCAACAGCTCGAGATCGAACGAGCCGTCACCATTGCTCGCGCCGCCCTGGTGCAACTCGACGGCCACGACGTTGTCGCCCTCGTGGAGCAGGCTCCCCGGGATCGAGTACTCGTAGAAGGTCGTCTCCTGGGCCCCCGAAACGAAGCCCGCCGCGAGGGTCGACGAGGTCACCGTGCCCAACGGCAGGTTGTCGCGGACCACCTCGATGCCGTTCACGTACACGACCGCGCCGTCGTCGCGCAGGAGCCGAACCGTGACCGTCTTGTGGATACTCGGGTCGATCACCTGGAAGTGGTGACGGAAGTAGTGCGTGATCGGGGTCGCCCCGACGACGGTCGCCTCGTCGCCGTCGCCCCAGCCGAGTTGCGCGGGCCCGGTCGGCCACGACGACGCGTCGTAGGCAACCGAGCGCCAGGTGGTGCCGAGGTTCGCGCCCGTGTCGAGGTACGACCACGTGCTCCCCGCGGCGACGATCGTCGCGACCGCAGGTGGCGGCGGCGACACGACGATGACGCCGGTGCTCGCCGACCGGTTGCCGGTCTGGTCGATGGCCCGTACGAAGTAGCGGGTCGGCCCGACGACCGAGGTGTCGAGGAACGAGTTCGTGTAGGTGGAGCCGATGACGATCGAGCCGAAGACCGGGTCGTCGCGCAGCACCTCGTACTTCACGGTGCCGATGCCGCCGTCGCTCGACGCACCCCACGACAACGTCACGTTGTTGACCGCAACGCTCGCCTGCGGACTCGACGGAATCGTCGGCGCCGTCGTGTCGCGCGGGCAGAACTTCACGAAACCGCCGTAGAACGAGGCAGCGGTCCCGCCGTCGCGCAACAGATCGCCACCGGCCCACAGGCAGTGTTGTGAGTCGACGAGCATCTCCCAGGGCCCCTCGCCGCCGGAGCCGGTCGAGTCGAAGCCGGTCGGGCTGAACTCGGGGACCTCCTCCATGTTGTCGGTGAGGTCGAAGCCGCCGATGAAGTTGATCGGGTTCGTCTCGGTGTAGTCCTGCGGGTCGGTCCAGGTCTTGGTGTCCTGGTAGATCCAGTTGTTGCAGTGGCACGCGCCGTACAACAGGTCGAGTTCGGTGTCGTGGGCGAGTGCCTGGAAGTCGCCACCCTGCTTGGTCTCGTGCGTGCGCTCGAACGCGAACGTCGCGCGGTCGTACTGGTCGAGGATGTGCTGCGACCCGCCGACGTAGACCTTGTCGCCGACCTCGAGCACGGTGTTCAGCCACTCGCTCTCGGAGTTGGGCTGGTACGAACCGAGGCCGGGAACCGCGGCACCGGTGATCGTGTCGAGGATCGCGAAGCGCGAGGGAACGAGCGTGACCCCGCCGAGCTTGCGGAACAGGCCGACGATGTACACACGGTCGCCCTGATCGCTGACGTCGAGGTCTTGCGCCGCGCTCTCGATGCTCGGCTTCCAGCCACCGTCGGGGCGTCCGTCGCTGAGCCGGTAGCGCGCCAGGCGGCTGTTGGTAATCGGGCCGGTGAACTGCGCACCGACGCCGCCCACTGAACGGGTGAAGTTGCCCGACACGTAGAGCCAGGTGCCCTGGATGTCCATCGCGCGCACGTCGTAGGCGCCGCTCGGGCGGTACGCGGAACCGACCCAACTGCTGAGCGGCGCGCCCGTGCTGGGATCGAGCGCGGCGAGCGCCTGCGTGTTGGGCTGGCCGTTGATGCTCGTGAACTCACCGCCCACGAACAGCTTGCTGTCGTCGGGCGCCGACTTGAGCTCCCACACCGGCCCGTTGACGACGGGCGCGAATCCAGGGAGGAACGCGCCGGTGTCGCGGTCGAACGCGGCGAGGTACGGCTGGGAGGTGGTCGCTCCCGCGATCCCGGTCTTGACGTCGGTGAACTTGCCGCCGACATAGATCGTGTCACCGATCTCCGCGAACGCGGTGACGTGGGAATCGAGCGTGGTGATCGCCGCTCCGTCGCTGTACCCGGTCACGCCGGCGTCGAGCGTTGCCGGGTTGAGCCCGTCGGGCATCGCGCGCACGGTCGTGGCCGCGGTGCCGGTGTCGGGGGCGAACGTCGCGTTCGCGGCGAGGTCGGCCTCGGAGATCTGCGGACGCAGGTAGACCTGCGCGAACGGGATGGCGTTGTTCTCGCCGGAGTACTCCCACAGGTACGACGTGGAGTTGTTGGAACCGTTGTTCACGGCGTTGCCGAACGAGAAGCCCGCCTCGTAATTGTGGCTCGACGACGGGTACGTGAAGATGCGCGTCGTGCCGTTGGAGATCTGGGTGTTCGCGGTGGTGTTGGTGCGGTAGTACGAGGGCGCGAGGTTCGTGACCGCACCGTCGAAGGAGATCGAGCTCAGGCGGATCCCCCCGCCGAACGCCCACGTGAAGTCGTCGGTCGCGATCGGGGTGAAGCGCACCTCCTGCCACGACGTTCCCGTCGGGTTCGAGGCTCGGCGCACGCGGATCCCGTCGGGGAGAGCGTCGGTGCGGCCGCCGTTCAGGAGCCCGTTCACGGTGTCGGTCGGCAGGGAGTTCGGGGCGAAGGCGTCGGGCCCGGTGATGATGGAACGCAGCGTGCTCGCCGAACCCTGCCCCTGGTGCGGGAAGCTCCAGCCTTCGCGACCCCGGCCGATGAGCACCCAGCCGCCGCCCGAGGTCGTCTGATCGCAGTAGAACTGTTCGGGCTGGGGAAGTGTGTTGGTGCGCAGCCAGTAGATGCCGTCGGGGCTCGCCGGGTAGTTCTGCGCGATCGACCAGCACGACGGCGCCGCCGTCTCCTCGGTGAGCCCGTCGAGCGGCGGCGTCGTGGCCGACGCGGGCACCACTCGATCGAATCCGGCCGCAAGACCGGCCGAGAGCAGGGTCGCCACGACCCCGGTCGCGAACCAACGTGCCACGAGGCCGTTGCGGTCCAACATCATGTTCTCCAACCCACGTCGCGCAAGCGCACGTCCCACAAGCTCGGTCGCGGTGCGCCAGCATGCACCCGCGATCGGTCCGGCTCCTCCACCCGAACCGACAGGCTAACCGTTCATTCGGCCACTCGACAGGTCGATCGGCTCAATTCGGGCACCACCGAAGGGCCAATCCTCGGGATCGCTGCTGGCCGATTCGTCACCGTTCGTCGGGCGACGACTCGGTCGCACCGAACACCGCGCGCAACTCGGCGGGCGCGACGACTTCGAGTTGACCGTACGTGCACGACGCCGGGTCGCGGTCGGGGCGCAGCGCGCGCAGGCGCGCGTTGTGCCGGAACCGGCCGCTCAACAGCCCCTCGTACGCGACCTCGGCCACGAGTTCGATCCGGAGCGGCTCCCACGACAGGTCCTTGGTGGCGTTCCAGCGGCTCGGCCCGCCGGGCATGCGCTGATCGGGCTTCCCCGACGTGGCTTCGCCGGCATCGGGGCGCGCAGCATCGGGCCGTGCCGCGGCTGCCCAGTCGCGCCATGGGTGCGCGTCGAGCGCGTCGGCGCGGAGCGGCTCGAGCACGTCGACGAGGCGGCTCCGCGTCGTCGCGTCGAGGCTCGAGGCGACCCCGACGTGGTGCAGGTGTCCTTCGTCGTCGTGCAGGCCGAGCAGCAACGAACCGACGCCGGCGCCGTCCTTGTGGACGCGGAATCCCGCCACGACGCAGTCGCAGGTGCGCTCGTGCTTGAGCTTCACCAGGGTGCGCTTGCCCGGTTCGTACCGGCCGGCGAGGGGCTTGCCGACGACGCCGTCGAAGCCGGCGCCCTCGAAGCGGCGGAACCAGTCGGCGGCGACGGCGACATCGAGCGTCGCCGGGGTGAGGTGCACCGGTGGCTCGACCGCACCGAGCTCGGCCTCGAGGCGGGCGCGTCGCGGTCCGAACGGCACATCGAGCAGCACGTCGTCGCCGACCGCGAGCAGGTCGAAGGCGACGTAGCTCGCGGGGATCTCGGCCGCGAGCTTGCGGACCCGCGACTCAGCCGGGTGCTGCCGCAACTGGAGCGCGTCGAAATCGAGTCCGCGCTCCCCCATGATCACGAGTTCGCCGTCGACGACGCAGCGGTCGGGGAGGTTCGCGAGCAGGGGCGCGCGCAGCTCGGGGAAGTAACGCAGCAGCGGCTTGGCGTTGCGGCTCTGCAGGTAGAGATCGTCGCCGGAGCGGAACACGAGACAACGGAAGCCGTCCCATTTCGGTTCGAACGACATGGCGCCGGTCGTCGGGAGTTCGCGCGTGAGTTTCGCGAGCATCGGGTCGATCGGCGGCGCGATCGGGAACGTCATGTGCAAGCGCCGACCACGCCGGCCAGCGCCAACTCGTCGCGCTCGCCCGTCGCACGCACCTTGCGCTCGACGATTCCTCGGGCGATCCCCTTCGCACCGACCGTGAGCTGCACGGGCATCCCGAGCAGATCGGCGTCGGCGAACTTGACGCCCGGGCTCGCGTCGCGATCGTCGTAGAGCACGTCGACGCCGGCTGCGCGCAGCGCCTCGTAGATGCGGTCGGCGGTCGCACGCACCTCGCCCGCCGCCTCGCCGCGGCCGGCGAGCGCGACGAGGTGGACCGCGTACGGCGCGATCGCCGCGGGCCAACAGATGCCGTGTTCGTCGTGGTGCTCCTCCACGATCGCGGCAACGACACGCGACACGCCGATCCCGTAGCACCCCATGACCATCGGGTGTTGCGCACCGTGCTCGTCGGTGTAGAGCGCGCCCAGCTTCTCGGAGTACTTCGTGCCGATCTGGAACACCTGACCGACCTCGATGCCGCGATCGACCGACAGGACCTGGTCGCATTGCGGGCACGGATCGCCCGACGCGACCGTCGCGATCGGCGCCCACACGTCGACACGGAAGTCGCGCCCGAACCAGACGTTCGCGGCGTGGTGGTCGACCTCGTTGGCACCGGTCACCCAACCGTGCGCGGCGTCGATCGCGGGGTCCGCGACGACGAGTTCGACCGAGGGATGATGCGGACCGATGTATCCCTTGGGGAGTCCGGGGCGGGCCGCGAAGTCGTCGTCGGTGAAGACGCGCATCGCCTCCGGCGCCACCGCGCGCGCCAGCGCGAACTCGTTGACCTCGCGGTCGCCGGGCACCCGGGCGAGGCCGAGCCGGCCCCCGACGTCGAACGCGAAGCACTTCAGGAGTTGGTCGTCGGTGGTGCCGAGATGCTGCGCCACGATCGCGATGCCCGGCATGCCGGGGGTGTGCAACGACTCGGGGGCCGGTCGGGCCGCATCGGCGACCTCGGCCGCACGGGCGTGCGCGTCGCGACGGGTCGCGACCTCGACGTTCGCGGCGTAGTCGCACGAACGGCACCACACGAAGTCGTCTTCGCCGACCGCCGCCACGGCCATGAACTCGTGGTTGATGTCGCCGCCGATCTCGCCGGCCTCGCCCTCGACCGGGCGAAAGGTGAGTCCGCAGCGGGTGAAGACCCGCGTGTACGCGTCGAACATCGCCTGGTAGCTCGCGCGCAGGCCATCGAGGTCGGTGTCGAAGCTGTACCCGTCCTTCATCAAGAACTCGCGACCGCGCAACAGCCCGAACCGCGGGCGCAACTCGTCGCGGTACTTCCATTGGATCTGATACAGGTTGACGGGTAGGTCGCGGTAGCTCGAGTATTCACCGCGCACGGCGGCCGTCACGACCTCCTCCGCGGTCGGCGCGAGACAGAAGCCGGTGTCCTTGCGGTCGTGGAGCCGGAACATCAGCGGCCCGTAGAGGTCGTCGCGACCGCTCTCCTGCCAAAGCTCGAGCGGTTGGATGATCGGCAGGACCAGCTCCTGGGCGCCTGCGGCATCCATCTCCTCGCGCACGATCCGCTCGACGTTGCGGAGCACTCGCGCGCCGAGCGGCAACCACGAGAAGATGCCCGCCGCGACCTTGCGGATGTACCCGCCGCGCACGAGGAGTCGTTGGCTCTCGACGTCGGCATCGGCCGGGGCGTCGCGCAACGTTCGGAGGAAGAGTCGAGACATGCGCATCGCCGGAGGCTAGCGACGAGCCCGGCCCGCAGGCGGCAGTACCCATCGCAGGGCGCGGCGACTCTTGGACGCGTCTTGGACGGGCACTCGCCGAATCCGGCAACGCGCATCTCTAGGTTCGGGCCCACCGGGATTCGGCCCGACCTCGAGGAGCACGAGATGAGCACGTCGCAACGGTCGCAACGAGCATTCGTCACTGCGGACGACACCCCGAGCGCCCTGTGGCGCGCGCGGCGCGGCTGGTCGCGCGGGCTCGGCGTGCTGGTGATCGCGACCGCGGGCGTAGCAACCGGGACGGCGTCGCCCGCCGGCGCGATCGCCGTGGCGCCGCAGTTCGCACCGCCGGTGATCACCGCGACGAGCGGAACCGCCACGATCGGCGCAGCGATCGCCGACCTGAACGGCGACGGCTCGGCCGACGTCGTCACCGCGGACTACGCGGCAGGTTCGGTCGACGTGATGCTCGGCGCAGGCGACGGCTCCCTCCTCGCGCCGACGACATTCCCGACGGGCGGTTCCGGACCCGAGGCGATCGCCACCGCCGACCTCGACGCCGACGGCTCGATCGATGTCGTCGTCGCCGACGGCTCCGGGACCGTTCAGGTGCTGATGGGTCTCGGCACCGGCGCGCTCGCTCCGCCGAGCGCGGTCCCGACCGGCGGAAGCGTCCCGTTCGACGTCGTCGCCGCGCACCTCGACGGCGACGGCATCATCGACCTCGCGACCGCCAACTACGGGTCGGGCACGCTGAGCGTGCTGCGCGGGCTCGGCGACGGCGGATTCGCCGCGGCGACGACCTACCCCGTCGGCTACGTCGGGTCGCACCCGTTCTCGCTCGCGACCGGTGACCTCGACGGCGACGCCGACGCCGACCTCGCGGTCGCGTCGCGCGGCACCGCCGGCGCCGTGTCGACCTTCGTCGGCGCCGCCGACGGCACGTTCACACCCAGCGGCACGGTGAGCTCGGGCGGAGCCCACCCCCACTCGATCGCCTTCGGCGACCTCGACGCCGACGGCTTCGACGACGTGGTCGTGAGCAACGTCAGCCTCGGCGGCACGTTCACCATCCTGCGCGCCAACGGGCTCGGAGGCTTCGCCGCGTCGTCGACTGTCTCGTCGGGTGGCCAGACGACGGCGGGGATCGCGCTCGCCGACCTCACGAGCGACGGCGCGCTCGACGTCGGCGTGATCAACAATCTCTCGGGGACGCTCGCGGTACTCGCGGGCAACGGCGACGGGAGCGTCGGCGCGCCGACGGCGTTCACGACCGGGTCCGCCGGGCCGGTCGACGTCGCATTCGCCGATGTCGACGCCGATGGCAGGAGCGACGCCGTCGTGACCCACGCGACGGCAGGCACCGTCTCGGTCCTGTTGAACGCGACGCCGCCCGCGCTCGTGCCCACGATCGTGTCGCCGGCGCCGGGCAGCATCGTGCGCACGCGCCGCACCATCACGGTGCGCGCGCAGGTCTCCGACTCGACGGGCGCGCTCGTTTCCGACGCCGAGGCGGCAGCGCTCGTCTCCCCCACCGCGTGCCGCGTGTTCGTGTCGGCCACCGGCGTCAAGGAACTCGCCCCGACCTGCATGCGGTACGACGCGCGCCGCAACCGCTTCGTCGCCTCGTTGTCGAGCGGCCGCGTGCCGGGGTCGGAGACGATCACGGTGTCGATCACGTCGCCGAGCGCAGCCGCGCCGACGACGGCGTCGACGTCGATCACGATCGTTCGCTGACCCGCACCGGGGGCATCGACCTACAGTTCGGGGAAATGTCGATCAACCCTGTGTCGCCCGAACGTGCGATCGCCGTCCCATGCACCGCTGAGGGCGATGTCGTACGCAAACGCGTGTCGAACCGAACGCGCGCGGCCACGGCGGTCTGGGCGTACGTCATCTGGGTCGTCGTGTATCGGAAGTCCTTCCGGTTCTTGTTCGCGGATCCCGCGGTGCAGAACTGGGCGACGGTCTTCCTGTCGTTGTGTCTCCAAGCGCTGCCGTTCCTCGTCCTCGGCGTGACGGTCTCGGCCCTCATCGCGGCGCTCGTGCCGAGCGACCTCTTCGTGCGCCTCGCACCGCGTCGACCCCTGCTCGCCGTTCCTGCCGCAGGTTTCGCCGGCGCATTGTTGCCGGGTTGCGAATGCAGCTCGATCCCGATCGCCGGTCGTCTCGTGAACCGAGGGCTGGCACCGGCCGCGGCCCTCACGTTCCTCCTGTCGGCGCCCGCGATCAACCCCGTCGTGATGGTCGCCACCTCGGTCGCGTTCCCGGGTCGACCCGAGATGGTCTTCGCACGCTTCGGCGCGTCGCTGCTGACGGCCATGATCGTCGGATCCGTCCGGGGTCGATTCGCCGATCCCGCCTGGCTCGAGCGGCGGCTCGCCGACCACGTGCACGAGCGCCGGTGGCACACGTTCGTCGACACAGCGGTCACCGACATGTTGCAGGCCGGAGGATTCCTGGCGCTCGGCGCCGCACTCGTCGCGACACTGCAGACGGTCGTCCCTCGCAACGCGCTCGACTCGGTCGCCGGTCACGGCATGACCGCCGTCTTCGTGATGGCCGTCCTCGCGGTCGTGCTGTCGGTGTGCAGCGAGGCCGACGCGTTCGTGGCCGCGGGCCTTTCGCAGTTCTCCATGACCTCGCGGCTCGTGTTCATGGTCGTGGGCCCGATGGTCGACCTCAAGCTGATCGCGCTCCAGACCGGGGCCTTCGGCCGCAGATTCGCGTCGCGTTTCGCTCCGCTCACGTTCGCGACGGCCGTGGGCGTCGCGTCGGTCGTCGGGATCGTGGTCCTGTGACGCGGACCGACCGCGGGTTGTTGTGCGGCTTGGTCGGTGCCTTCGCGCTCCAGACCGGTCTCACGAACGGCCTGTACCGGTACCTGCGACCGTCCATGCGGCCGTGGGTCGTGCTCGCGGGCATCGGTCTCGCGACCATCGCCCTCGTCGTCCTCGTCCCCGAACTCGCGCGACGGATGCGGCGCCGACCACCGACCGGCGCCCATGAACACCCGGTCAGCCGGATCGGGTGGTTCCTCGCGCTGCCGGTCTGCGTCGCGGTCACGATCGGACCGCCGGCGTTGGGAGCATTTGCGGCTGGGCGCGGTTCGACCCTCCGCGACCTCCCCGAAATCGATTTCGACCTCGACGCATACCTGACGGCCGCGTCGTTCGGCGGGCAGGTTCCCGACGTTCGCGTGGTCGACTTCGTCGTCGGGGCCGAAGACGACGAGACCGCGGCGACGCTCGCCGTCCAACCCGTGCGGCTCACCGGGTTCGTCGTGAAGTCCGACCATCCACATGAGTTCCGTCTCGTGCGGTTCTTGGTGTCGTGTTGCGCGGGCGATGCGCTACCGACCGCGGTCGTCGTGCGTACCGACGCGGCGATCCCACCGGAGGACACCTGGGTGACCGTGAGCGGGACGCTCGATCGCGCAGCGACGGCGGCCGATACCGAGTCGTTCGCCGCTCCGGTGTTCCGCGCGGACGAACTCGATCGGATCGAAGCACCCGACAAACCCTACGAGTTCCCGACCTGACGGTTCGCGGTCGGGGCGTCGCCGGGTTCGGTGAAGCGGCGGTAGAAATCCGGATCGTCGCGGATCCAGCCGAACACCTCGTCGGAGAGCGCCTGGCTGTCGTCGACGTACTCGGCGACCTGCTCGGCCTGGCGCCGGCGCGCGCGTCGGTACCGGATTGCGCGCTCGAGCCGACCGAGGATCGGGACGCGCGCCGGGATCCGTGAGCGGGCCGCGGCGTCGCGCACCGCGCGCTTGGCATCGAGCCCCGCGAGCATCGACAGCGGCGGTCGGAACCCGGCGCCGTGGTGGTAACAGACGTCGCCGTAGACGCCGAACCACAGCGGGTCGAGATCGAACCGGTTCGTCCGCAGGAGCGGCCGCCACTCGATGCCGCGCGCCGCGAGATTCGCCATCAGGTTGCCGCCGGTGTCGGTCACGGCTTCGCCGTTCGCGGCGATCCAGGTCGCGCCGCGCCGCCAGTCGCCATCGATCTCGGCCCACAGCCCGACGGTGGTCAGGCAGAAGCACGGGTGCGGCTGGCGTTGCCCGAGGTTCTCGTCACGTCGCACGGCGGCGAGTCGGTGGCCGCCGAGGATCGTCGCCACGACCGGCGCGATCGGGAGCGCGTCGCCGTCGAGGAACAACAAGAGGTCGGATTCGTCGGCCTCCGCGACGACCCGACGCGCGAGTTCGTTGAGCTTTTCGGGATGCGAGCCCTCGAGATCGGCCGCGAAGTGGAAGCCCGGGTGCCGGGCGAGATCGATGCCGTTGAGCGCGGCCCAGACCCGCGCCCCCGGCGCGAACCGTGCGAGCGCCCGAAGCTGCGGGGCGATCCAGCGATCGTCGTTCCAGTGGACGGTGACGATGTGCAGCATCAGAACTGGAAGTAGATGAACGGTTCGGGGGCGCCGCCGGAATAGACGATCAGCGCGACGACGGCGGCGCCGGCCAACACACCCTGGACGAGCGCGGGGATTCGCCGCAGCGGCGCGAGCTGGACGCGGCCGCGGTCGAGCAGGTCCATCGCGAGCATGATCGGGACGAAGACGGCGAGGGTCACCGCGACCGGCTTCCACGCGCCCGCGGCCGGGCCGGTGAGACCGGCGGTCATGCCGCCGAAGAAGTCGAGGGCGTCGGAGAACGAGTCGGCGCGGAAGAACACCCACAACACCGAGACGAACACGAAGTTCGCGGCGATGGCGGGAACGTCGCGCCACGATGGCAGCGCGGCGCGGCCGCGGTCGACGTCGCGACCGAACGCACGGTGCAACGCGAGCGCGGCCCCGTGGAGCCCGCCCCAGACGACGAAGTGCCACGACGCTCCGTGCCAGAGACCCCCGAGCAGCATCACGATCATGAGGTTGCGGTACGTCGCCCACCGCCCGCTGCGGTTGCCGCCGAGCGGGACGTAGAGATAGTCGTGCAGCCAGCTCGACAGCGAGATGTGCCAGTGACGCCAGAACTCGGTGATGTTGCGCGCGAGGTACGGCTGTTCGAAGTTGCGGGCGATCTCGATCCCGAGCAACCGTGCGAGACCGCGCGCGATGTCGGTGTACCCCGCGAAGTCACCGTAGATCTGCACCGAGAACGCGAACATCGCGACGAGCAGCGGGAGGAGTCCGCGATCGTCGGGCGATCCGAAGATCTCGTTGACCGCGCCGGCGAGACCGTCGGCGAGTACCACCTTCTTGAACAGACCCGACAGCACGAGCACGAACGCGCTGTACCGCTCGTCGGCGTCGGGAAAGGTCCGAGCCCGTCGGAACTGCGGGAGCATGTGCCCGGCGCGCGTGATCGGGCCGGCAACGAGCTGGGGAAAGAACGCGATGTACAGCGCGTAGACGACAAGATCCGTCTCCGGTTCGACGCGTCGCCGGTACACGTCGACCGCGTAGCTGATCTCGTGGAACACGTAGAAGCTGATCCCGACCGGGAGCGCGAACCGCAGCGCGGGCTCCGACCAGTCGACGCCCAGCTTGGAGAGCGTCGAGGCGCCGGACTCGACGAAGAAGTCGAAGTACTTGAAGAAGCCGAGGACGGCGAGGTTGATCGCGACCGAAAAGATCATCCAGCCGCGGCGGCGCCGCTCGTCGTCGCCGGCCGCACCGATGCGGCGCACGGCCCAGAAGTCGATGAGCGTCGTGCCCGCGAGCAGGAACAAGAACCGCCAGTCCCACCACCCGTAGAAGAGGTAGCTCGCGGCAATGAGGAACAGGTTCTGGGCCCGGAGCCGCAGGAGCCAGTAGACGGGGAACACCGCGGCGAAGAACACCGCGAACTCGAACGAGTTGAAGATCACGAGCGTCCCCCGAGGCCTGCGTGACGCCCCACCCTAGAGGGGCGGACCCTAGAGGCATTTCGCCGGGTTCGACCACCCAGGGCGACTCCGGCAAAAGGCGACCGGGAAGGTCGGAAAAATTTCCGACCTCAAAGCTGGTATTTTCGAGCCCGGCTCGGTACCGTCACCGTGCACCCGTACTTCGGCGCCCCCCGGGCCCGAAGCGCCAGGCCCGAAACGCCTGGCCCCGAAACGCCCGACCGGAAGGCTCCATCATGGCGATCGACGTTCGTGAGCTCGAGACACGCACCCTCGACCCCGACATCGCGGGCGAACTCGACCGCTACGAGCAGACCGTCGCCGAATACCTGCGCGGCGACCTCGACGAGGACACGTTCCGTGTCTTCCGCCTGAACAACGGGGTCTACGGACAACGCCAGGGCGGCCACAACCAGATGGTGCGGGTCAAGATCCCCTACGGGCGCGTCACCCCCGAACAACTCGAGGTGCTCGCCCACATCTCCGAGCACCACTCCCGCGGCTGGGGCCACCTGACCACCCGCCAGAACGTGCAGTTCCACTTCGTCGATCTCGAGCGCAGCACCGAGGTCCTCCGCCTGCTCGCCTCGGTCGGCCTCACCAGCCGCGAAGCCTGCGGCGACACGGTGCGCAACGTCGTCGGCTGC
The DNA here is from genome assembly GCA_005779345.1 of Actinomycetota bacterium. Taxonomy (GTDB): domain Bacteria; phylum Actinomycetota; class Acidimicrobiia; order IMCC26256; family PALSA-610; genus SXJQ01. Next base: position 2,160 of record SXJQ01000242.1, on the reverse strand, counting down.
CACCTCGCCGGCGCGTGCCCGAGCGAGGTGCTCGACATCACTCCCTGGGCCGAGGCCGCGACCCGGCTCTTCCTCCGCTCGCCGTACGCGCAGCGGCTCCCGCGCAAGTTCAAGATCAACTTCTCGGGCTGCGCGGTCGACTGCGGCCAGGCGATGTTCAACGATGTCGGCGTGGTCGGCGTGACGCGCACGCGCGACGACGGCACGACCGAGCCCGGATTCCGGGTGTTCCTTGCCGGTGGCCTCGGCGCGAACCCCCACCCGGCGCAGGCGCTCGAGGAGTTCACGAGCCGCGAAGACCTCCTCCCCACGATCGAGGCGTGCCTGCGAACGTTCGACCACTACGGCAATCGCGACAACAAGCTGCGCGCCCGCATGAAGTGGCTCGTCGACACGATGGGGATCGACGCATTGCGCGAGCGCATCGTGAAGGAACGCAAGTTCCTGCGCGCCGCGTGGGGTTGGCCCGGCGGCATCCCCGACCAGGTCGTGCTGCACGGCGACGCGCCGGCGGGAGCGGGCGTCGGACCGGTCACGAACGCCCCCGGTGGCGTCCCCGTCAAGCTGCTCGCGACCGACCCGTTCGCTCGCTGGGCCGAGGCCAACGTCGTTCGCGGGGTCGCCAACGGGACCGTGAGCGCGTACGCCTACTGCGATCTCGGCGACATCACCACGTCGCAGTTCCTCGCCCTCGCCGACATCCAGCGCGACCTCGGCGCCGACCTGCGCATCACGAACCGCCAGAATCTGGTGTTCCGCGATCTCGCCGAGGGCGACCTGCGGGGGCTGCACGAGCGTCTCGCCGCGATCGACATGGCCAAGCCGGGCGCCGAACTCGCCCGCGACGTGGTGGCGTGCCCCGGTGCCGACACGTGCAACCTCGCCGTGACCCAGAGCCGCGGACTCGCATCCGCGATCGGGACCGCGCTCGACGAGGCCGGGCTCGCCGAGGTCGGCGGGGTACGGGTCAACATCTCGGGCTGCACGAACAGTTGCGGCCAGCACCACATCAGCGACATCGGCTTCTTCGGCTTCGAGCGGCGAGCACACGGCCGCAGCGCGCCCGGTTACCAGATGCTGCTCGGCGGTCGCCTCGGCGACACCCAGATCGAGTTCGGCGACAAGGCCACGAAGGTGCCGGCAAAGACCGCCGCGGACGCGGTCGTCCGCGTGGTGCAGCGTTTCGCCGACGAACGCGACGCCGGCGAGACGTTCTCGGGTTGGCTCGGACGCGCGGGCGGCGCGGACGAGGTCGGCAAGGGGCTCGCGGACCTCGACGTGTTCCCGACACCCGAGGCCGATCCCGACTACTACGTCGACTTCGGCGAGACCGGCCCGTACGTGAAGCAGGTGGGTGACAGCGAATGCGCGACCTGAGCCTCGCGGCGCCCGCGAAGGGCGTCGCCCCGGGGATCGACCTCGCCGAACTCGCGCGCGTGAGCGCCGAGCTCGAGCGCGCGCCCGCGTCGGCCGCGGTGCGCTGGGCGTACGAGCAGTTCGAGGGGCGCGTCGTCGTCGCGGCGTCGTTCCAGGACTGCGTGCTCATCGATATCGCCGTGCAGGCCGTCCCCGAGATCGAGGTCGTGTTCCTCGACACGCAGTACCACTTCGCCGAGACGCTCTGGTACGTCGAACGCGTGAAGGAGCGTTACGACCTGAACCTCACCGTCGTGCGACCGCTCGTCGAACCCGACGATCTCTGGCAGATCGACCAGAACGAGTGCTGCGCGGTCCGCAAGGTGGAGCCCCTCGCGCGCGCCCTCGATGGCAAGGACTGCTGGATCACGGGGCTGCGCCGGGCAGAAGCGGTGAGCCGGGCGAGCGCGCCGGTGGCGCATCTCGACCTCGGGCGCGGCATCGTCAAGGTCAACCCGCTCGCCACCTGGACCGACCTCGACGTGGCCGGCTACAGCGCCGATCGGGATCTCCCCCGGCACCCGTTGAAGTCCCAGGGTTACCCGTCGATCGGTTGCTGGCCGTGCACGCGCCCGGTCCGCGACGGCGAAGACCCGCGTGCCGGCCGTTGGGCCGGTACCGGCAAGACCGAGTGCGGATTGCACGGCTGGCCCGAGCCCCCGCAGCCCCGAACCCCCGAGCCCGACCTCCCCGCAACGGCCCTCCCCACAACGGCCCTCCCCCCGGCCGACCGTCGTTGAGCGG
>SXJQ01000003.1 GCA_005779345.1 Actinomycetota bacterium | reverse complement strand
TGCGGCGCGCGTTCGTCGGACACCTCGAGGGAGAGACTCACCGACCCGAGATCGCGCTCCTCCCGGCGGTGCTCGGCGAACGCGCGGGGGCCATCGGCGCGGCGGCCCTCGCCGCGCTCACGTTCTCGGCTCCCGTCGGCGCGGGGCTCGGTCGCGAGGGTGCTGGCGACGAGGTTTCTGGCGACGAGGGTGCTGGCGACGAGGTGGCGTCGCGTGGCTGAGGCGGTTCGCGTCGCGCTGACCCTGCCTTCGTTCCGCGACGATCCCGAAACGGCGCTCGGGGTCGCGCTCGCTGCCGATGTCGTCGAACTCGATGCCGTGTTCGCGTACGAGCACCTGTTCCGCGTCGCCCTTGACGGATCCCGGCGACCCGCGCACGACGTCTGGGCGCTGCTCGGCGCAGTCGCGGCCGAGACACGCCATGTGCGCGTCGGCACGTTGGTCGCTCGGGTCACCTTGCGACCTCCCGCGGTCCTCGCGCACGCGTTCGAGACGGTGCAACGTGTGAGCGCGGGACGTCTCGTCGCGGCACTCGGCGCGGGCGACTCGGAGAGCAGGCCCGAGAACGAGGAGTTCGGCCTCGCGTTCGGCACCCTCGATCAGCGGATCGACGCGCTCGGGGCAGCGCTCGACCGGCTCGCCGGTGCGACGTTCCCGGTGTGGATCGGCGGCACGCATCCGCGCGTGCTCGCGCTCGCGGGTCGGGCCACCGGCTGGAACCGGTGGGGCGGGTCGGCCGACCGGTTCGCCGCGGCCGCGGCGGTCGTTCGTGCCGCGAACCCGACGGCGACGCTCACGTGGGGTGGTCTCACCGTTCTGGGTGCCAGCGACGACGCCGCCCGGACGAAGGCACACCGCCTGACCGCGGGACCGGGCACGCTCGTCGGGGCCCCCGCGACGGTGGCCGCGCATCTCGCGCGGTACGTCGAGGCCGGCGCGCAGTGGATCGTGCTCGGACCGGTCGACTCGTCGGATCCCCGCAACGCCGAGCTTGCTGCCGACGTCCGCGCGTGCCTGTCGTGACCGCCGCGGCTCGGGCCGCCGCGGTCCGCGCAGGCGACGCACGCGATCAGTCGAGCAGCAGGTGCGCGGCGCGTTCGAGCCGGGTCGACATGGAGACGCCGTCGCCGAGGCCGCTCGACCAGAAGGCCATCGTGGAGATCCAGGTGTGGCCGAGCACGTCGACGACACCTTCGAGGTCGTCGACGTCGGCGCCGTCGAGGGCGGTGCCGAGCATCGCCATGAGATGTTCGCGCACACCTGCCTTGATCGGTGCGGCGGCGGCGTCGTTCACGAACAGTGCGGTGACGAGCGCACCCGTGACGCGTGGATCGCGTTCGAGTGCCCGCGACGCGCGCCGTAACACGTCGGCGACGCGCTCCGCCGGCGTCGCGCCGGCCGGGGGCCGCCGTTCGAGGTTGTCGCGCAGCGTCGCTGCCTGATCGAGCAGCGCCGCGAGGAGCAGTTGGTCCTTCGAGGAGAAGTGGCGGTACAGCGTGCCGAGCGCCACGTCGGCGCGAGCCGCGACATCGCGCATCTGTACCGCGTCGTAGCCGCCCTCGGCGGCGAGTCCGAGCGCGGCATCGATCAGGCGGGCCTTGCGCGCCGCCGTCTCGGCGGCGCGGGTACCCGTGCGCCGAGGCGTGGAGGCGCTCACGACGGGGGAGGATAGGTCAGACCTAGAACCTGTTGCAGGTCTGCGCGGGCCCGGCGGCCGTCAGGCGGCGCGGAGCCTGCTGACCGCGTCGACGATCGACTCGATCGGGTCGATCGCGGAATCGAAGACGAACGTCGTGCCCGCGGTCGTCGAGACCTCGGCGCGCTTGCTCCCGCCGGTGCGGGTCTGCACGACGCCGGCGATACCGGCGCGCTCCACGAAGAGCACGAGGTCGGCACCGTCGCGCACCGCCCCGACCGAACCTTCGTCGGCCGGCCCGTGGCTCGCTGCGCCGTGGCTCGTGGCACCGTGGTCTCGGACGTGCGTGGCCGAGCTCAGCTCGGCGCCGGCGAGGCCGAGCAGCTGGAGACCGTTCGCGAGCGTCCGGTCGAACGGGGAGCGAAACAGGATCCGCTCATCGGTGACGGTCAGTGTCCCGCGGTAGCGGCGTCCGCCGACGGCCACATAGTCGACCTGCCAGCGGCCGATTCGGCGTTCGCCGTCTGCCAGGCGTTCTTGGAGATCTCCCACGGGTCCTCATCGGCCGGGTCGTTGGCGGGTTGATACCCCGACGTGTTCGTCGAGGTGGTTCGGTGCCGTGCACCGACGCGTTCGCGTTCAGTCGAGGGTCGCGTAGTTCGTCGAGCGGTCGTCGGTGCCGCCGGTCGTCGCGACCTCGGCGACGCATTCGGCCAGATCGCCGAGGTACGCCTCGACCACCGGAGCGTTCCCGGCCGACACCGTTGCGTGCAGCGCGTCGGGTGGGGTCTGGCGGTCGTGGAACCAGCCTCGACGCAGGAGCGCGTCGCCGATCGCGAAGATGTCGACGCGGTCCTCGTACCCGGGCGCCGCAGCGATCGCCAGCAACTGCGCCTCAGGTTCTGCGAGAACCGTGAGCCCCTCGATCGCGCGGACGCCCGCGACGAGTCGCTCGCGTGCGTCGATGGTGGCGCTGGTCAGCCGGCGATAGCCGTCGACGCCGAGATGTTGCATGACCGCCCACGCCGTGGCCATCGGCAGCCCCGATCGAGTGCCCTGGATGTTGGGCGACGCGTAGAAACCGCCAAGCCAATCGTCGAACACGAACGTCTGGTACTGACGCAGTTGCTTGTCACGATGCAGGATCACCGACGCGCCCTTCGGTGCGTACCCGAGCTTGTGGATGTCGGCCGAGATCGTCGTGACACCTGCGACCCGGAAGTCCCACGGCGCGACGTCGTGGCCGTTCAACTCCATGAACGGAAGTACGAACCCACCCATGCACGCGTCGGTGTGGAAGCTCGCGCCGACCGACTGTGCGAGCGCGGCCAGTTCGGGAATCGGGTCGATGACGCCCTGCGGGTACTGCGGCGCCGACCCGACCACGAGGACCGTGTTGTCGTTGACCTGCGCGGCCATGGCGTCGACGTCGGCGCGGTAGTCGGCTCCGACATCGACCTTGTGCACCGCGAGACCGAAGTAGTGCGCGGCCTTGTGGAACGCGGCGTGCGCGCTCGACGGCAACACCATCTCCGGTGCGGTGATCGCGCGCTCGGCGCGACCGCGCTCGCGTGCCGCCTTGACCGCGCAGAGGATGCTCTCGGTTCCGCCGCTCGTCAGGAATCCGGCCGCGGACTCGCTGTGCAGCAGCGCTGCCGTCGCTTCGCACACCTCGCGCTGGATCTCGCCGAGCGACGGGAACGCGACCGTGTTCAGCGCGTTCTCGTGGAGGTACATGAGCGCCGCGGCTTCGGCGACCGCGTGAACCGACTCGCCGCCGTCGTAGACCATGCCGAACGTGCGACCCTCCTGCCAGCGAACGTCGCCGGCGCGTTTGGCGGCGAGCTCGGCGAGGATCGCGTCGTGGGTGCGGCCGTGTTCGGGGAGGGCCATGGGCGCGAGCTTGGCAGATCGATGCGCCGACCACCGGTCGGCCAGGATGGCCACCGAGTCCCTCGGTTCAGGGTTCGACCGCTTGCCACCCGTACCCGGGCGCGGCGAGCGCCGTGCAGTCGTCGGAACCAGCAGCGCGCGCGACCTCGGGGCCGCTGCCCTGTTCGCGCCACCACACGCACTCCTCCGCGTCGTCGTCGAAGGCTGCCAGCACGATGGCGAACGGGTCGGGGACCGCGAGCGAGACCTGCGACGAACGGATCGACGCACGGTCGGCGGCCACGATGCCAACGGTGGGTTCGGCCGCGCCGAGCGCGGGCGCGGTCACCTGGGAGTAGTCGTCCCAGGTGTCGCGCAGCCGCGCGACGTGCTGCCAGAGGCGGCCGAGGGTCAGTTCCGCGGTGCCGGCGAGGGGCCGACCCGCCGCCCGATCGCCGCCGCCGGCGTCGCCGATCTCGCCGCGACCCCGCCAGCGGGGCCCGGGGTCGGACTCGAGTGCCTGCCACCAAGCGGTGGTCGCGATCGCGATGAGCAACACCGCCGCGCCTCCCCCGAAGCGGCGCCAGCGTCGGACCCGCGAGGCACGGTCTTCGGGGAGCAGTTCGTCGGTCGGACCGATTTCTGCACCACGGCCGGGTTCACGGCGCCGGGTCGACGTGGTCACCCTCCATCGGTTGGCCGAAGTACTCCATGGCCGCTTCGGGGCGCGGCTGCACGAACAGCCCCTCGGACTCGGCGCAGAGCGTCTCGCCCGCCCACAACTCGGCGCGCGAACGGATTCGCCGCCCCTCGACCCGCTCCACCCACGCGTCGAATCGCACCTCGCGATACAGCGGCGTCGGGCGCCGATACTTCACGGTGAGCGTGCCCGTCATTCCCGGGCAACCGTTCGCGATGTTGACGATCCCGAGCATCTCGTCGAACGCCAGAGCGATCATGCCGCCGTGCACGTATCCCGGCGGACCTTCGTATTGCGCGGTGAAGGTACCCGTGGCGATGCAATGCCCGTCGACGATCTCCCAGTCGATGCGCGGCGACATGGGCGAGGCCTCGCCGACGATCGGCGAGCGCGGCAGGTAGTCGCCGTGGGTGTGCGGGGTGTACCCCGCGGGCGAGGAACGTTCGGCACCGCCGAACAGCGCAGTGCTCACGTCGCGCACGGCGACGGCGGCGGCGCGCAACGACGCGTCGGAGGCGTTGGGCGTGGTCATGGTCGCCTCGATCAGCACGCGCAGTTCTTGCGCGAGTTCGGCGCGCGCCGCGGTCGCGAAGAGCGGGTCGTCGCCGGTCCCGGGCGCGGCCTCCGACATGGCTACCGACCCTTGAAGACGGGCGGACGCTTCTCGGCGAACGCCTTGGGCCCTTCTTGGGCGTCCTCGCTGGCGAACACCTGCCAACCGATCGGGTCCTGGTGCGCCATGGCGTCGTGGTCGCTCAGGTGCTCGGTCTCGCGCCACGCCTGCAGGATCGCCATCGTCGACAGCGGGGCGCATGCCGCGACCTGCTCGGCGACCATCCGCGCGACCGCGAGTGCATGACCGGCGGGCGCGACCCGGCCGATGAGGCCGATCTGTTGCGCCTCGAGCGCCGTGATCGGGCGGCAGGTGAGGAGGATGTCCATCGCGAGCGTGTAGGGGATCTGGCGCGGGAGGCGGCAGGCCGACCCGCCGAGCGGGAACAGGCCCCGCTTCGCCTCCCAGACGCCGAAGATCGCGGTCTCGCCCGCGACGCGAATGTCGGTGCCCTGGAGGATCTCGGTGCCACCGGCGACGGCGTAGCCCTCGACTGCGGCGACGAGCGGCTTGGTGAGCCGATAGTCGCGGAGCAGGGCCTTCCAGTGCGGGTTGTCGCCGCGGGCCATGACCGCCTGGACCCGCGGGTCGGTGGGCTGCTGGTTCATCGCGACGAGGTCCATGCCCGAACAGAAGTTGCCGCCGGCGCCGGTGAGGATCGCGCAACGGATCTCGGGGGTCGCGTCGATGAACTCGTACGCCATGACGAGCCCGGCGAGCATGTCGGCCGAGAGCGCGTTCTTCTTCTCCGGGCGGTTCATCGTGATCGTCACGACGGCACCGTCGCGTTCGACGGTGCAGTGCTGGGTGGAGAGATCCTCGAGGATTGCCATCGCAGCTCCTTCGCCTCGGTGGTCGCGGGCGGCGAATCTAGAACAGGTTTCAGGACTGTGGTCCTTTCGGCGGGCCGCGCCATGGGCTACGATCCCGACCGCGGCATGAGAATCAGTTCTCATTTCGACCGACGCCGGGATTTCCACCGGAGTCCCGTGTCGGCGATACCCGCCGCTGTCCGCCCGTTGCCCCCCGACCGCTAGGTGACCAAGGCTGCCGTATGACGACCGTCGATCTCGACCTCGATCTCACCGATCCCGCCACCTTCGCCGGTGGCTTCCCGCACGACTACTTCGCCGCACGCCGGGCCGAGGAGCCGGTGTTCTTCCACGCCGGTCGGTACGTGCCGCTCGATTTCTGGGTGGTCACGAAGTACCACGATCTCATCAACGTGAGCCGCGACGCCGCGACGTATTCCTCGGAGCGTCAGGGCGTACTGCTCGACGCGCCCCAGGGCGGCACGGAACTGATGCTCGTCAACCAGGACGCCCCGCGTCACACGCGTTTGCGCAACCTCGTCGCGCGGATGTTCACCCCGAAGTACATCCGTGAGCTCGTCCCGCTCATGCGCACCTCGGCAACGGCACTCGTCGATCGCGCGATCGAGGTCGGCGAGTTCGACTTCGTCACCGAGGTCGCCGCCGAACTCCCGTTGATCGTGATCGCCGACCTGCTCGGGATTCCTCAGGAGGACCGCGGCAAGGTGTTCCACTGGTCGAACCGGATGATCGGGCGCGCCGATCCCGAGTACGGGATCACCGACGACGAGGCGAGTGTCACCGCCATGACCGCGGCGGCGGAGCTCTTCGAGTACGCGTCGGCGCTCGCCGAAGAACGCGGCAAGGAACCGCGCGACGACATCGTGAGCAAGCTCCTCACGAGCGATGTCGACGGCGAGCTGCTCACCCACGACGAGTTCATCTTCTTCTTCTTGCTCCTCGCGGTCGCCGGGAACGAGACGACCCGCAACCTCATCTCGGGCGGTGCGGTCGCGCTGCACGAGTTCCCCGACCAGTACGACCTGCTGGTCGCGAACCGCGAGGCCCTCCTCCCCTCCGCCGTCGAGGAGATGCTCCGGTTCGTGTCACCCGTCATCTCCTTCCGCCGCACGGTCACGCGCGACACACTGCTGAACGGGGTCCCGCTCACGGAGAACGACACCGTCGTGATGTTCTACGGCTCGGCGAACCGCGACGAGGCCGTCTACGCGGACCCGGATCGATTCGACATCACCCGGTCGCCCAACGACCACGTCGCGTTCGGTGGCCGTGGTCCGCATCACTGCCTCGGCGCGAACCTGGCCCGTGAAGAGATCCGGATCATCTACGACGAACTGCTCGGTCGGGCCGACCTCACGCTGACCGGCGAGCCGGTGCGCCTGCACTCGAACCTGATCAGCGGGATCAAGCACCTCCCGGTTCGTGTGACCCCGCGATCCTGAGCGCTTCGGGTTCCTGTGCATCCCCGGGCCCCCGGGCATCTCCGGCGCGGGAGCGAGCGAATCGTCAGGCGGCTTCGACGTAGAGGGTGCCGGTCATCCCGGCGTCGAAGTGGCCGTGCAGCGCGCAGATCACCTGGTAGGTACCGGGCTCGTCGACGCGGATCGTTTGGTCCACGGCGGAATCCCACGGGATGGCCTCGACCTCGAGCAGGACCCGGTCCTCGCTGAACTCGCTCTGGCGCCCGATGTCGCGGCCCTCGTGGAGAACCGCCCACTCGTGTTCGACGGAGCCGCGGTTCGCGAAGTGCACCGCGACATCGGTGCCAACCGGAATCGTCCACGCGCCTCCGGAGAACGCGAACTCGAGGGCGACGATGTCGAGCGCCTCGGCCACTGCGGGCTTGGCGACTGCGACCGACGCCGGTCCGGAGTCCGAAGCGGTCCCGCCGCACGCGGCGCCGACGGCCAACACCATCGCGAGCATGATCGCTCGGCTCGTCGTCGGCTTCACGCCGAGGCCTCCTCGGACATGTCGACAGCGGCCGACGTTGCGGCGCTCGCGACGACCACGCGGTTCCGCCCCGCTCGTTTCGCCGCGAGCAACGCCTGGTCGGCCGAGCCGACCCGGTCGCCGAAGGTGTCGGCGTCCTCGAAATCGCCGACACCGAAGCTGACGGTGAACGCGGGCGTCGAGCCGGTCGCGAGCGTGAGCGCGAGCGACTCCCGGATCCGCTCGAGCACGCCGACCGCCTCGCTCGCAGTCGTGTGCGGCAACACGATCACGAATTCCTCGCCACCCCAGCGTCCGGCGATGTCGGTGGGCCGAATCGAGTCGCGGAGCGTGCGCGCGAACAGGCGCAACGCGCGGTCGCCTGTCTCGTGACCGTGGACGTCGTTGAGTTGTTTGAAGTGATCGAGGTCCCCGAACGCAACCGCGTATGGCACCCGGTTGCGCTCGATCGTCGCGACCTGCTCCTCGAGGTTCCGACGGGTCGCGAGTCCCGTGAGCGAGTCCGTCGACGCCTGCGCTTCGGAGCGGGAGAACGCCCGCAGCAGACCGAGTCGCTCGCCCGCCTTCGTGGCGATCTGTTCGAGGTCGTCGACGAGCGAGCGGTCGTTCGCGTCGAGCGGTCCGATCGCGTGCAACACGCCCGCCGCGGCTCCCATGATCGACACGGGCACACAGATCGCTGAACACGGCGCGACCCCACGGTCGCGAAGTTGCGGGCATGTGTCGAACTTGGTCGAGTCGGCGAAGGTGAGCGTCTGCCCCCGGGCAACCGCCGGACAGTCGTTCGGCGTGCCCACGCCGCAGCCCGGTCCGAGGCCGTCGTCGTCGGTCGTGACGGCTCGGCGCACATGCGCGTGGCTCGAATCCGCGACCAGCAGTTCGGCGAGCGTCGTCGCTCGAAGCTCGCGCAGCGCCAGGCCGATCGTGCCGATCGCTGCCTCTTCGTCGCGGGCCATCTCGAGCGCGTAGTGGAGGCGGCTCTCCTGCTCGTTGCGGCGAGCGTCGACCTCGCGCAGGCCGTCCCGAGCCTCGATCTCGCGTTGCTGCGCGACGGTCGCGCGGACGGTCGACCGTGCGACCACGAACGCGATGCAGATGCCGACGCCGGCGGTCAGGAGCACCCAGAGCAGCGAGGCGCGCACGCGGTCGAGCGCGTGCGGGGCCCGAGAAGTGAGCGCAGGCTCGTAGTAGTCGTCCTTCAGCGTGGTCGAGAACTGGCGCATCGCATCGAACCGACGACGAGTCAGGTCCAGCGACTCGCGCGTTCGGTCGTCCGAGATCGCCGAGCCCGTGAGTGCGACCGCCGCGGGAGGGGTCTTGCCGCGGGCCGCTTCGGTGAGTTCGTCCGCGCTGTCGACCCACGCGACGTTCAAGGTCTCGTACGACACGACGAGGCGTCGCAGTTCGGGGTCGAGGCCACCGGCGGAGGCTCGGAACGCGCCCCACTCGGTGCGTGCCCGCGTCACGGAACGTTCGTACCGTTCGGTCGCCTTGAACCGCTCGTCGGCATCGGTGAGCAGGAAGGCCTGTTCGATGCTGAGTTCCGCCTCGAGCAGGTCGCGATCGAGGTCGTCGAGGGCGATCACGCTGGGGAGGTCGGTTTCGACGAGCGTCTCGACGACGCCCTCGGTGTCGACGAGACCCACTGCGGCCACGCCCGCGAGGATCGCGACGACCGACAGCAAGATGCCCGCCAGGATCCGCACCTTCTGGTGCGCGTGTCGTGTCCGCTGTTTCCGTCGCATCTCCGCCTCGAGGCGCCTTCCGCGGGATCACCGGGATCGCCGCGCTGCGAGTGGTTTCGGCCGTTCCGAGGCCGCGATGTAGTGGCTTTGCCGCGGGGCGGCGGTGGCGGTCGATGTCGTCGCCAACGGGCCGGGAGCGTGTCACCGGAGGGCGGGGGTCGGCGTACCGGTGTGCCGCCTGGCCGCACAGATAGAACGTGTTCTAGTGTCCGCGCCATGGGTGGTTTCTGGCAGCACGCACAAGCGGATCCCGATGCGCTCGCGATCGTGGACCCCGACGGCACCGAGGTCTCGGCGGGGGAACTGCTCGCGCGGGCCAACCAACTCGTGCACGCGCTCCGCTCGCTCGGCCTCGGTGCGGGCGACACCTTCGCAGCGGTGCTGCCCAACGGCAGCGCGCCGTTCGTCGCCCTGCTCGCCGCGCAGCAGGCCGGCTGGTACTACGTGCCGATCAACTCCCGGCTCGCGCCGCCCGAGGTCGCGTACATCCTGCGCGATTCGGATGCCAAGGCGCTCATCACCCACGAGCGGTACGCAGCGACCATCGTCGCTGCGGCCGACGAGGCCGCGATCCCGGCGGCAGCGCGCATCGCCTACGGCAACGTCGACGGCTTCGTCTCCTACGAGACGTTCGTCGGTGGGTTCCCCGCCACCGAACCAGCGGACCGAGTCGCCGGCGCGGCCATGCACTACACGTCGGGAACGACCGGATTCCCCAAGGGCGTCAAGCGCGCGTTGTCGCCGCTCGACCCCGACACGACGGCGGAGCTCTTCACGTTCTTGTTCGGCCTGTTCGGCGTGCCCAAGGGCGAGGGCAACGTCCACCTGTGCACGTCGCCGAACTACCACACGGCGGTCACGACGTTCGCCGGCAACTCGCTGCACATGGAACACACCGTCGTCTGCATGGACAAGTGGGATCCCGAGCGCGCGCTCGCATTGATCGAGCGATACGGCTGCACGCACACCCACATGGTTCCGACCCAGTTCCATCGGATGTTGCAGCTCCCCGACGACGTGCGCGCGAAGTACGACGTCTCGGCGATGAAGTGGGCGATCCACGCGGCGGCACCGTGTCCCGTCGACACGAAACGCAAGATGCTCGACTGGTGGGGCCCGGTGATCTGGGAGTACTACGCCGCGACCGAAGGCGGTGGGTCGATCGCGCCGCCCGACGAGTGGATCAAGTACCCCGGTACCGTCGGCCGGGCCTGGCCGACCAGCGAACTCAAGATCACCGACGACGACGGCAACGTCGTGGCGACGGGTGAACCGGGGATCGTGTGGATGCGCATGGGGACGGCGGCGTTCGAGTACAAGGGCGACCGCGACAAGACGCGCAAGAGTCAGGACTCCGACGGCTACTTCACGGTCGGCGATGTCGGTTACCTCAACGACGACGGGTACTTGTTCCTCTGCGACCGCAAGAGCGACATG